>NZ_JAGKRH010000051.1:0-75636 GCF_017939245.1 Aeromonas sp. PrichA-15
ATGAAACCATCACGCGCAATCATCAATGCAGAGGGATGGCAAACCTGCTGGCCCGAGTGAAACACTTCATGGATACCGTGTCTCCTTTCCCGGGGAATGGCTATGGCACAGCGAAGGTGTAGCACTATTGGGATCAGTTATTTAGTATTCATAAATGAATTTTTGTTTCAAATGAGCCTTTGTTGTTGTAGCCTGTCAAACGCAATAGACCTGCTCATACCGGGTCTTTATCCTCTTATTGCTAAAGGACAGATAATAATGAAAGGCACGGTTATTGATTTTAATGAATCAGCTCGTACTGGTTTGATTTCTGGGGATGATAGTAATAGATATCAGTTTGACATTATTGAATGGAAAGGGAATCAGCTCCCGAAGAGTGGCTTGAAAGTTGATTTTTCTATTGAAGGCGAGCATGCAAAAGCCATCTATGCCATAGCCTCTAATGCTGGTTCTTCCAAGAAGGTCGCAGCTGCGCTGTTTGCATTTTTCCTGGGCGCTTTCGGTGCTCACAAGTTCTACCTGGGTTACACCAAACAAGGTGTGATCATGCTGCTGATATTTCTGCTTGGTTTCATTCTGCTTGGTTTGCCGTCGGTTGTTATCGGGATCATTGCCTTCATCGAATTTGTTGTTTATATCTCCAAGTCAGATGAAGAATTTGAGCAGACCTATATTATCAATAAGAAAGTATGGTTCTAGCCGATAAATTACCCGGCTAATTACAGGTTTATTGATATGTTGTGCTGATGAAGGAATAACCCGTTCTTTGACAAGGCCGGGTTATTTTTCTATTCAGCCAAGAACATCCTGGATATCTCAAAGAAAAGGCCCGCATGTGCGGGCCTTTTGCATGGCATGAAGGGCGGGGCTATTCCCGCTCCTTGACGTAGGGGGTGCCGAGGGCCTTGGGGGCCACCGCCTTGCCGATGAAACCGGCCAGCAGGAAGACCGTCAGGATGTAGGGCAGCGCCTCGATGGCCTGCACCGGGATCGGGAAATCGCCGATGCTGACCCCTTGCAGCCGGATGGCGACCGCGTCGAGGAAGCCGAACAGCAGACAGGCCGCCATGGCGTTCCAGGGGCGCCACTTGCCGAACACCAGGGCCGCCAGCGCCATGAAGCCCTTGCCCGCGCTCATGTTGGGGATGAACTGGGCGGTCTGGGCCACTGCCAGGTAGGTGCCGCCAATGCCGGCCAGCAGGCCGCCGATGATGAGGGCGGTATAGCGCATCCGCACCACGGAGATACCGGCGGTATCCACCGCCGCCGGTGCCTCGCCCACCGCCCGCAGCCGCAGGCCGAAGCGGGTGCGGAACAGCACCCACCAGGCCAGGGGCACGGCGGCGAACGCCACGTACTCCAGCAGGGAGTGACCGCTCAAGAGCTCGCTGTAGAGCTGGCCGATGACGGGCACGTCATAGAGCTCCTTGGCATAGGGCAGGTCGATGGGGGCAAAGCGCGCCGCGCCGGAGAGCGCCGGGGTCTGGCCCCCCTGATCGAACCAGTAGCGCCCCAGGGTCACGGTGAGACCGGCCGCCAGGATGTTGATGGCCATGCCGCTCACCACCTGATCACCCCGGTGGGTGATGGTGGCGAAGCCGTGCAGCAGGGCGAACAGGATGGAGATCCCCACCCCGACCCCCAGCCCAATCCAGGCGGAACCGGTGACGGCGGCGGCCGCCGCACTGGCGAAGGCGGAGGCCAGCAGCTTGCCCTCCAGGGCGATGTTGACCACCCCGGAGCGTTCACAAAACATCCCGGCCATGGCCGCCAGGATGAGCGGAGGCGCGGTACGAATGGTCGCGTCCAGCATCAGGATCAGCATTTCAAACATGGCTTGGACTCCCTTCGGCTCGCAAAACATCCCCGTCATCCATGGCCGCCAGGATCAGTGGCGGTGCGGTGCGGGTGGTCGCATCCAGCATCAGGATCAGCATTTCGAACATGATCAGGCTCCTTTCACTTGGGCGGCCGGGCGGTTGGCAAAGGTCAGATAGGCCTGCTCGATGCGCGGGCGCAGCATGTGCTCCAGGGCGCCACAGAACAGGATCACCAGACCCTGCAGCACCACGACGATGTTGCGGTCCACCCCGAACTCGAAGCTGAGCTCGGCGCCGCCCTGGTAGAGGAAGCCGAACAGCAGGCTGGCGATGATGACGCCGACCGGGTGGTTGCGGCCCATCAGGGCCACCGCGATGCCGGTGAAGCCGAAGCCTTCCACGAAGTTGAGCTTGATCTGGTGCAGCTCACCCTGCAGCACGTTGAGGGCAAAGAAGCCCGCCAACATGCCGGAGATCACCATGGCCAGGATCACCACCTTGGGGTAGGAAATGCCCGCATAGGCGGAGGCACTCTGGCTGGCGCCCACGGAGCGGATCTCGTAGCCCCAGCGGGTATGCCAGATGAAGACCCACACCAGGGCCGCACAGATCAGCGCCCAGAAGAAGCTGATGTTGAGGGGGCTGTTGGGCATGGCGATGCCGAAACCGGCCGCCAGCTCGCTCATCTTCGGCAGCCAGCTCGCCACGGCGAACACCTTGCTCTCGGTGGCCATGGATCCTGGCGGCTTGAAGACGTCGACCAAGAGGTAGGCCATCAGGGAGGCGGCGATGAAGTTGAACATGATGGTGGTGATGACGATGTGGCTGCCCCGCTTGGCTTGCAGCCAGGCCGGGATGAAGGCCCAGGCCGCGCCGAACAGGCCGCCGGCGATGATGGCGAGCGGCAGCAGCAGGGCGAACGGCAGTACGTCCCCGAGCAGCAGACAGACCAGACCGACCCCGAGGCCGCCGATATAGGCCTGCCCTTCACCGCCGATGTTGAACAGGCCGGCGTGGAAGGCCACCGCCACCGCCAGACCGGTGAAGATGAAACCGGTGGCGTAATAGAGGGTGAAGCCTATCCCCTCGCCGGTGCCGAAGGCGCCGTACCACATGATTTCGGCTGCCTCGATGGGGCTGATGTCGAGGTAATAGAACAGGATGGCCGACACCAGGAAGGCCAGCAGGATATTGACTGCGGGCAGCACGCCCACGGATATCCAGGCAGGAACACGTGCTTGGCTCATGAATGGGCCTCCTTGATATCGTCGGGGACTGGTGTGTTGACCATCATCAGGCCGAATCCGTTACAAGTGGTTGTGACCTTCATGATGTGGCTCCTTGTGATTGGCTTGCCGCCACGTCGTCAGGAACTATGTTCGCCATCATCAGGCCGATGGTGCGTTCATCCGCCCTGGCGCCGTCCAGCTCGCCGACGATGCGGCCATCGGCGATGACCAGAATGCGGTCGGAGAGGCTCATGATCTCGTCCAGCTCCACCGACACCAGCAGCACCGCCTTGCCCTTGTCGCGCATGGCGATGATCTGCTGGTGGATGTACTCGATGGCGCCGATGTCGACGCCCCGGGTCGGCTGGCCGACCAGCAGCACATCCGGGTCCTGCTCCACTTCCCGGGCGATCACCAGCTTCTGCTGGTTGCCGCCGGAGAAGTTGGCGGTCTTGTGCTCCGGGCTCGGCGGGCGCACGTCCCACTTCTCCATCTTGGCCTGGCAATCCTGGCGGATCGCCTCCTTGTCCTGCAGCCAGCCCTTGTTGTACTGGGCACGGCGGTGATAGCCGAGGATGAAGGCCTCTTTCGCCTCGAAGCGGTTGATGAGCCCCATCTTGTGCCTGTCTTCCGGGATGTGGCCGAGGCCGAAGTTGCGCACCTGCTCCGGATCGGCCGGGTGGCTCTGGCTCACCTCGTGGCGCTGCGCCCCGGCGATGGTGAAGCCGCCCTTGCTGGGCTTGAGGATGCCCCCAAGCATGCTGAGCAGCTCGGACTGGCCGTTGCCAGAGACCCCGGCGATGCCGACCACTTCCCCCGCCCGCACTTCGAAGCTGACGGATTTGACCCGTTCCACCCCGGCGTCATCGACGTAAGAGAGGCCCTCGACCTTGAGCTTGGCCTCGCCCGGCTGGGCGGTGCCCTTGTCGACCTTGAGGCGCACCTTGCGGCCCACCATCAGCTCGGCGAGCTGCTCCTTGTCGGTGTCTTTGGTGGCGACGTGAGCCACCATCTCCCCCCGGCGCATGATGGAGACCTGATCCGTGATGGCCAGGATCTCCCGCAGCTTGTGGGTGATGAGGATGACGGTCGCCCCCTGATCCCGCAGCTTTTTCAGCACCTCGAACAGGTGATCCGCCTCTTGCGGGGTCAGCACCCCGGTGGGCTCGTCGAGGATCAGGATGCGGGCACCGCGATAGAGCGCCTTGAGGATCTCGACCCGCTGTTGCAGGCCCACCGGCAGATCCTCGACCTTCTCGTGCAGCGGCACCTCGAGACCATAGTCCCGTGCCAGCTCGCCCAGCAGTTTCTCGGCGGCCGCCAGGCTCTTGCCCAGGCGCCAGCCGTTCTCGGCCCCCAGGATGACGTTTTCCAATACGGTAAAGTTGTTCACCAGCATGAAGTGCTGGTGCACCATGCCCACCCCGGCGGCAATCGCATCTTGGGAGCCATGGGGTTTGAACGGATTCCCGTCGATCAGCATCTCGCCTCTGTCGGCGTGGTAGAAACCGTAAATGATGCTCATCAGGGTCGACTTGCCGGCGCCATTTTCGCCGACGATGCCGTGAATGCTGCCTTTACGAACCTGAAGGTCGATCTGCTTGTTGGCGTACACGTCGCCGAACCGCTTATCGATACCCCTTAATTCGATGGCATAGCGATCTGTCTGGTCCATGATGCAGTCCTTGCGGGTCATGAAGTAGAGACTAAAAACCGGCCCGTACGGGCCGGTCTGGATTGAGAGTCGTAGCAGAGACTCAGTACTTGCAGGGTCAGTACTTACAGGAGTTGTCGCTCATGTAGTCGTGCACCTTGATCTTGCCGGCGATGATGTCGGCCTTGATGCTCTCGACCTTGGCTTTCATTTCCGGGGTGATCAGCTTGGCGTTGTTCTCGTCCAGCGCCCAGTCAACCCCGCCTTCGGCCAGACCCAGGGACTGGATGCCCGGCTTCCAGCTGCCCTTGGCGGCGTCATCCCAGCTCTTGTACGCGGCCAGACCCACGGACTTGACCATGGAGGTCAGCATGGTGCCCGGTTGCAGGTGGTTCTGGTTGGAATCCACACCGATGGCCAGCTTGCCTTCGTCCTTGGCAGCCTGATAGACACCGATACCGGTGCCACCGGCGGCGGCATAGACCACGTCGGCGCCCTTGGCGAACTGGGACTTGGCCAGTTCTGCACCCTTGGCGGGGTCAGCAAAGGCTGCCGGGGTGGAGCCGGTCATGTTCTGATAGACGTCGATCTTCGGATTGATGTACTTGGCGCCTTGCTCATAGCCGCACTGGAACTTGCGGATCAGCGGGATGTCCATGCCGCCCACGAAGCCGACCTTGCCGGTCTTGGAGGCGATGGCCGCCAGGGCACCCACCAGGAAGGAACCTTCATGCTCCTTGAAGATGAGGGACTGGACGTTCGGCTTGTCGACCACCATGTCGATGATGGTGAACTGGGTGTTCGGGAACTCGGTGGCAACCTTCTCTACTGCGGAACCCATGTTGAAGCCGACGGCGACGATGGGGCCGTTGCCACGGCTGGCCAGACGACGCAGGCCCTGCTCGCGCTGGGCTTCGTTCTGGGGTTCGAACTCCTTGACCTTGACGCCTTTGTCCTTGTTGTAGACTTCGACGCCGTTGCGGAACACGGCTTCGTTGAAGGACTTGTCGAATTTGCCTGCGGTGTCATAGATGACGGCGGGCTCGGAGGCTGCCTGGGCGGACAGGGCAGCGAGGGTGAGGGCGGCCACGGTGGCCAGCTTGAGCACTTTAGTCACGATCGTATCCTTGATTGTTATGTGAGGGTCCACAACCTGTCTTGGCAGGTCATAAAGCACGCTGGCTAACTGTAAGTGAGCCAGCCCGTTGGTCAAGGGGATCATAGAGGAAAAACGTTTGCGTTAACGGTTTGAAATATAAGCAAATTGCCTTATAAGTGTTTGTTTTATGGTGTTTTTGCAGAATTAAATTCCGGGATTGATAGGGCTCGATCGACATTTGTGTTTAGATTCATGATGTTAGGCGCAACCGTTTTCCTCCCCTGATGAAAAAACTGGCTTCCATCGGCACCAGCCCTGCGGCCTCATCGACGCCACGCTGGCGGGCGGGCTGGCTGATCGCCAGGAGATCCGCCCCGGGTGTGACAGCCCAAGATGGGTGGCTATTTCCCCTCCCTGGACCGTCGTCTGTGGCCGTTTTTCGTGCTCGTTCGGGGCCTGCGTGATGGCAAGCACGTTCATATGGAAATGTATTGGTGTTTGTCATATGGGTACGCTAGGTTATACCCGGGTTAACTTGGCCCCCGGGATGGGGGCGTATTTTTTACATTTGTTCGGGTGATAAAAATGAAAAAGAACGTGCTGAGTATGGCAGTGGCTTGTGTGTTGTCCGGTGTCATGTTGACCGCTTGCGGGGGCGGTGGTGACGATAACGGGGGCGGCAGCAATGGTGGCAACAATGGCGGTGGCACCGACACCGGCAGCAAGCCTCTTCACACTGCCGTCTTCCTGGATTCCGTCGTGGATGGCCTCGACTATTGGTGCAACGATTACACCGGTGTCACCAATGCCAAGGGTGAATTCCTGTTTGATGATGGCGACACCTGCGAATTCGCATTGGGTAACCAACGCCTGGGGGCGGTGACCCTCAAGGCGGGCAACTCGCTGGTGACCCCTTACACCCTGGCGGGTGACGACAAGGAGAAAGCGATCCGCATTGCGGCATTGCTGCAGACGCTCGACAGCGACAGCAATCCGGAGAACGGCATCGCCCTCGACAAGGCGCAGGTCGCGCAACTGGGGATCGTCGAACTGGGTAGCGATGACGCCTTCAACACCTCCCTGGTCGAGGCGCTGAAAACAGCGGGCCTCACCAAGGCCGTCGTCTCTCTGGCTGCGGCGAAAGCCCACCTCTCCGCCACCCTGGCTGGCGTCAATGGCCGCTCCGTGGCGGTCGACAAGGTGCTGAGCGATCTGCAGGGACTGACCGATCTGAAAAACCTGGACGTCGAGAGCAAGTTCAAGGAGTACAAGGAGACCCTGCAGGCCGAGACCGGTGAGAGCGGCAAGGCCGATCGCCAGATCGTGCTGGCCATGCTGACTATGCTGGAGGTGACCAACAACCCCGTGGTGGCTGAACGCCTGGCCTTCACCTCGTCCGCCATTGGCAGTGGTTACAGCACCAGCCTGGCCAAGGTGATGGATGTCATCATCCATACCCCCGGCACCGCCTCCGTGGCGCTCAAAGGTGGCAAGGGATATACCCGTGACGTGGCCAAGCTGATGGGCGCCTATGCCGACAGCCTGGAAAACGTCGCGGCTGCCCTGGCCGATATCCAGGATCCGGATTACAGCGCCACCTATGGCGATGACGATACCGTCACCCTCAACCTCGACGGTGCCAAGGCACTGCGGGCGTCTGCGATGGCGATGGCATCGGCCCTCAACATCGCCGCCTCCTACCAGTACGGTCCGGACAGCGCCTATGTCACCCAGCAGGAAGAAGTGACCTTGCCGCGTATGCACATCAAGGACACCTGGGGCATGCAGCCGACCACCACCTATGAAGAGAGCAGCAGCACCTTCGAGACCCAGTTCAGTCAGCAGGAAATAGAGCCGGATGCGCTGGTGGCGCACGCCGATTTCTTCCGTTTGACCGACGATGCCAAGGCACGGTTGGCCAAGGCCAAGTCGCAGTTGAAGGATGCGGTGAGCCTCGCTCTGACCATCGATCAGAGCAAGCTGGACGAATCGTTGACCCAGGATGAGATCGAGGCCAATGCCGCGACTCTCAAGGAGCTGGCGAACCACTTTGCAGGCACTGTGCCCACTATCCAGTGGGAAAGCGTCGAGACCCGATACGTCAATACCGGCATGGGCTGGCAGCCTCAAGAGGTGGGGGTGAAGTACAACATCAATGTGCTGCCGTTCTTCGATGAGATGCTGGATCGCAGTGACATGACCATCAAGGTGACCGGCGGCTGTGATGGCGCCGTGGGGGCGCGGGATGCCGAGCTGTCCAAGGCCATGGGAGAGCCCATGTGTCTCATCACGAGCGACGAGTTCAAGGCACTTGCCCAGAGCGATCGCGGCGCACTGAAGTACATCGGCTGGATGCAGGAAGATCAGGAGAGCCACACCGCCATCTATGCCAAGGGGGTGGGTTATGACTGGTCAACCCAGATGACGCCGGTGGCCGGGTCGACCTTTGACAAGGTCTTCGTCTCCTGTACCGACCTGGATGACAACAAGGTCAACTGTGCCGATCAGCTGTAAACCAGTGGGAGCGCTCCTGACGGGGGCGCTCCTGTTGTGGATGCCGGTGGCACAGGCTGCCGGCATGCTGACGCGCTACACCGATTATCGGGAGCGAGTCTTCGATCGTCAGGGTCAGTTGCAATATCAATTGACCACCCACGAATACTTGCAGCGGATGCCCAGCGGGCGTCCGTCATTGTCCAGTCTGTTTGCGTTGCGAGAGATGCAACGAGCATCACTGCAGCTCAAGCAGGGCACCTTGATGGTGAATGACGTCATCGTGCGCTTCGAGCATGGGCATTATCAGGACGGCATGCTGGTGATGGGGAAAACGGAAGTGACCCTGCCTGAGGGCCGTATGCTGGCCGCTTCACTTCGATTTGATCCCGTCCAGCAGATGCTGGATGCCCCCCGCGCCCGGTTGCTCAGCTTTTCCGGTGAGGTACTGGGCCAATACCGGGACTATCACCGCCCCCTTCGTTGATCCTGCCGGTTGGTCTCTGGCGGCTCAGGCCGTATAATCCCCGCCTGTATAAATAAACAGGAGTGGTGATGGACGTTTCAACCCTGCTCGACGGGCTCAATGACAAGCAAAGAGACGCGGTGGCGGCCCCCCGTTGCAACCTGCTGGTGCTGGCCGGTGCCGGTTCGGGCAAGACCCGGGTGCTGGTGCACCGTATCGCCTGGCTGATGCAGGTGGAACGCTGTTCACCCTTCTCCATCATCGCGGTCACCTTTACCAACAAGGCGGCGGCCGAGATGCGCGGCCGGGTCGAGAAGGTGATCGGTGACGGCGTGCGCGGCATGTGGATCGGCACCTTCCACGGCATCGCCCACCGCCTGCTGCGGGCCCACCATCTGGATGCAGGGCTGCCGCAGGATTTCCAGATCCTCGACTCCGACGACCAGTACCGCCTCATTCGCCGGGTGCTCAAGGCGCTCAACCTCGACGAGAAGCACTGGGCCCCGCGCGCCGTGATGGGCTACATCAACGGCAAGAAGGACGAGGGGCTGCGCCCCGGCGATATCGATCTTTACGGCGACCCCGTCACCCGCACCTATCAGCAGATCTACAAGACCTATCAGGAGACCTGCGATCGCTCCGGGCTGGTGGATTTTGCCGAGCTCCTGCTGCGCGCCCACGAGCTGTGGCTGAACAAGCCCCACATCCTCGAGCACTACCGCGACCGCTTCCAGAACATCCTGGTGGACGAGTTCCAGGACACCAACGGCATCCAGTACGCCTGGCTGCGGATGCTGGCCGGCGACACCGGCAAGGTGATGATCGTCGGCGACGATGACCAGTCCATCTATGGCTGGCGCGGCGCCAAGATTGAGAACATCCAGCGCTTCCTGACCGACTATCAGGGCGCCGAGACCATCCGCCTCGAGCAGAACTACCGCTCCACCGCCAACATCCTCAAAGCCGCCAACAGCGTCATCGCCAACAACTCGGAGCGCCTTGGCAAGGAGCTGTGGACCGAAGGGGCCGAGGGTGAGCCGATTTCGCTGTACGCCGCCTTCAACGAGGTGGACGAGGCGCGCTTCGTGGTCGGCCGCCTCAAGGACTGGAAAGAGAAAGGCGGCCTCCTGGCCGATTGCGCCATCCTCTATCGCTCCAACGCCCAGTCACGGGTGCTGGAAGAGGCGCTGATGCAGGACGCCATGCCGTATCGCATCTATGGCGGCCTGCGCTTCTTCGAGCGCCAGGAAATCAAAGACGCCATGGCCTACCTGCGCCTTATCAACAACCGTGGCGACGACGCCAGCTTCGAGCGGGTGGTCAACACCCCGACCCGGGGCATCGGCGATCGCACCCTCGAGATCTTGCGCAACAACGCTCGCGATCAGGGCCAGAACCTGTGGCAATCGGCCAAGGCACTGCTCAATGACAAGGTGCTGACCGGTCGCGCCGGCAACGCGGTGCGCGGCTTTGTGGAGTTGATCGACGCGCTGGAGGAGCAGGTTTCCCTGCTGCCACTGCACCAGCAGGCGGACATCGCCATCCAGCACTCCGGCCTCAAGGCGATGTATCTGGCGGAAAAGGGCGAGAAATCCCAGGCGCGGGTAGAGAACCTGGACGAACTGGTTACCGCCTGCCGTCAGTACCAGCGCCCGGACGAGCTGGAGGACATGAGCGATCTCTCCGCCTTCCTCGCCCACGCGGCGCTGGAATCCGGCGAGAATCAGGCGGACGAATATGCCGACGCGGTGCAACTCATGACATTGCACAGCGCCAAGGGGCTGGAATATCCCCTGGTGCTGCTGGTCGGTGTGGAAGAGGGCATGTTCCCCAGCCAGCAATCCACAGAGGAGTCGGGGCGGCTGGAGGAGGAGCGTCGCCTCTGTTACGTCGGTATGACCCGCGCCATGGAGAAGCTCTACATCTGTTATGCGGAGAGCCGCCGCATCTATGGCCGCGAGATGTTCCACAAGCCGAGCCGCTTTATCCGCGAGATGCCCGCCGAGTGTCTGGAGGAGATCCGGCTGCGCACCCAGGTCAGCAGACCCACCCAGTACGGCCGCTTCAGCCAGAACGAGGTGCAGCAGAGCTTCGACGCCAGCGGCATCAAGCTCGGCCAGCGGGTGCTCCATCCGAAATTCGGCGAAGGAATCGTGCTCAACTTCGAAGGGGTCGGCCAGCAGAGCCGGGTGCAGATCCAGTTCGACGACGTCGGCGCCAAGTGGCTGGTGACGGCGTATGCCAGATTGGAAGCGCTCTGATTTTTTCCGCTTTTTGAAACAACCAACCCGGCTTAGGCCGGGTTGATTTTTATATTCGTTATCGCGACAACGTTAAATACGCGATTGTCCGAATACGCTTCGCTATTCGAACCTACAGCTGTGTTTAAGCTGTGGAAGAACAATATTTTCCCCATATTGGACAAGGTATATTCAACTTAAGTTTGCTATTAAAAAAGCACCCTTTTCGCAAGCAAAAAAAGTTATTTAAATTTTCCATCCTTGATCGGGAGACTTGTATTTAGCGGAGCGGACGAATGAAAGCCCGCTCAGTGTGAGTGGATACTAACAGACAGAGTGGGACTCACAATTTATCCACAGCGCGCCAGTTATCCACACATTGCAACTATGTCTCTGCACCATTATCTTGTGTTACGAAGCAACAGGAGCACCACATATAGTGGTTTTACATCAACTGAGGAGCAACTCATGGTGATAAACGAAGTATCAAAATCCATTCCGGGCAAAACTGTGCTCATCCCATGGCAAATGATGGAGGTTATCCATGCCAAAAAGACCACGACGTTCACGTCGTTCAACACCAAAGGCTACAAATGATAAAGCCACCCTTCCAAAATGGATCAGGTGGCTCATATCAGGGTTCCTAGACGCTTTAAGACAAAAGCTTGTAGGATTTGTGTTTTTACTTCTGCTTAGTGTAGTCCCGCACGATTTCAACGATTACTTTTGGTCTCGCACACCAGAAGCAACCAAAGTGCAGTATTACCAGATCTAACCAGGGGCCTTCGGGCCCTTTTTTACACCCTTAACTTACAATTTGTGAGTCAAATGTGTAACCGGAATCATGGACAATCATGACCTAGCCGTCAATGAAAATATATCACTATTTGTGATATCCCAACGTTCAGTGAAGCACAAAACTATAATACATTCATATGGTTAAATGACACTGACTTGATCTTGAGTTCTGCGTTTATCAAGGGACCGTAGGTTCGATTAGCGAAGCGTAATCGAACGATCGCGTAATCGGACGTTTAACCCTTGAGAGGTTTACTCCAATCCCCCTAACAGCCCATCCACCGACCCACACCAATCCGGCGGATAGGCGCCACTCGCCACGTAACGATGGAAGGTGGAGTAGGGCCAATCGGCCACCCGCGTAACATGACCATGCTTGAGCGGGTTGATATGGACGTAATCCATATGGCGGCGGTAATCCTGCTCATCCCGGATCAGGTGTTCCCAATAATGGCGTTGCCAGATGCCCCGCTCCCCGTGGCGTAACCGGGTCTGACTGCGCCGTTCGATCATCGGCAAAGCTCGAGAAAAGTGGCTTTTGATCAGCCGCCAACGCAGGGGGAAATCGGTGTCCTCCTCCGGCAAAGAGAGAATGCAGTGGAGATGGTCGGGCAGCACCACCCAGGCGTGAATGGTGAAGGGGTGAGCCTGTTGCACCTTGGCAACGCTGTGGCGCAGCAGGTCAATCTGCTCCACCAGCAGTCGGTTGTTGCGCCGCTCCAGCAGGTTGACGGTAAAGAACCAGGTTCCTCCGGGCCACCATGCCCGCCGCCAGTTGGCCATCCTCTTTCCCTTGTTGAGACCGAAAAGCCAAGCATAGCCTTGCCGCCCGGCGAGCCGCTCGTGGGCCCCATCGCGCGGTTGTCAGATGATGGGATGGACCGGTGACGCGATCGTTCGATTGTCCGATGACGCGATCGTCCGATTACGCTTTGCTAATCGAACCTACACGCCGCATAAGATGGGTTATCGGTATCGTGGCCGAGAGGCACAAACCCCAAGCTCCCGCCTGTCTGACTTACCTCGGCTGAAACGCCTTGACGAGAAATTCGATAAAGAGCCGCACGTTGCGGGACTGCTCCTTGTGGAAGGGGTAGACGGCGAACAGGGCGTGGGGGTCGGGTTGCCAGTCGGGGAGCAATCTGACTAGGGTGCCGTCCGACAGGTCGTTCGACACGAACTCATCCGGTACCAGGATCACCCCGAGCCCCTGCACCGCCGCCTGTTTCAGGGCGATGCCGTTGTTGGCGCAGAAGCTGGCGGGGGGCAGCTCCACTGCCACGCTCTCCGCGTCCCGGGTGAAGAACCACTTGTTGGGGGAGGAGGAGAGGCTGTAGCGCAGGCAGTTGTGGCCCTTGAGATCCGCCGGGTGGGCGGGTTGGCCCGCCTCCTTCAGGTAATCGGGGGCGGCGCAGAGCACCCGCTGCACCTCGCACAGGGGTTTGGCGCGCAGGGTGGAGTCCTCCAGGGTGCCTGCCCCCCGGATCACCACGTCCAGCCCCTGATCCACCAGATCCATGTAGGCGTCGCTCAGGATCACCTCGATGCCGATCTCCGGATAGCGGCGCTGGAATTCGCAGACAAGGGGGTTGAGGCGGATCAGCCCGTAGGACATGGGCATGCCGATCCTCAGCCTGCCCCTGGGGGTGAAGGAGGCGGCCATGATGGACTGGTCGGCGGCCTCCAGGCTGTCCAGCACGGCGCATATCTGGCCGTAATAGGCCATGCCCGATTCGGTGACGCTCAGCCGCCTTGTGGTGCGGTTGATCAACGCAATGCCGAGAAAGGCTTCCAGCTCGTTGATGTTCTTGCTGACCGCCGCCTGTGAGAGGCGCAGGTCGTCCGCCGCCGCCCTGAAGGTGCCCATTTCCACCACCCGGCGAAAGACGTTCAGCGCCGTGATCTTGTTCATCCTGCCCCCGTTAATTCACTACTGGTAAATGATGGCGCCATCATTGCGCACTTTTATCACAATAGTGCGGATCCCCGGGGTGTCCACCCCCCATCCCCCCCAGACAGAGAGTGGCCCGTGGCAGACCGGCCCGGATCATGGCCCTGCGGCCCGTGACGGGCCCGGCAGAGACGCAGGTGAAAGAGAGGCGATGAGCCCCGGGCACCCCGGCCCGTGACGGCAGGCATAAAAGCAGGCGGCAGGGCCCGGGCCCCGCCGCCAGATGGCACGCACCGGCTTACTGCACCTTGCCGGGGGCGGGGGGCAGGGTGATGCCGACATCGGCCCAGGGGTTGGTGCCAAGCAGCTGGGCGTGGGGCACGTCCGCCTGGTAGCGCATGGTGAATGCCCTGGGGCCGTGGGCGAAGGCCACCAACAGCCCCTGTTTTGCATCCATCAACCCGGCGTGCATGCCGAGCCCGTGATAGCTGATCCGCACGGCCTTGTCCTCCAGGCCCACCTTGTCTATCTGGAAGCGGGCGATGCTGCCGTCTTTGAGGGTAAAGCCCCAGCGGAACGGGCCGCCGCTGACCACCGTCATCACCTCGTCGATGTCGGTGCCGTCCTCGGCGGAGTTGACGTGCATGCGGCCATATTTGCCGAGCACGGCGCTGCGGGTGCGCTCGTCCAGCGCCATCAGGTCATAGACCTTGGGGTAGGGGCCGACGCCGGTCTCCTCGGTGGCGACGCCGCCCCCTTGCACCGCAGGCTCGCGCCCTGCGAGCCTGGCCTGCTCCAGCAGCTCCCCCTGACTCAGGTTGAAGGCCGCAATCAGGGCGCCGTGCTCCGCTTTGGTCAACGCGCGGCGGTGGGAGGCTTCAAGCAGCGGCCTGGCGGCCTCGGGAATGTCGACGGTGACCACGTTGACGCCGATGGGGTTGAGTGCGTTGTTGACCGCCTCGACCCCGGTCACGGCGGGGCGGCCATCGCTGAACTGCACCGAGACCAGGTCACCGGCGAAGGTGTTGAAAGAGAAGGCCGAGGCGAGGGTGCCGGCCAGCAACGGGATATGGGTGAGTTTCATACAAGACTCCTCGTTAAGGTTCGAGAAGCAGTCTAGGGCGGTGATGTGTTCACTGAAATGACACTCGGATGATATGAAAATTCACTGATAGTAATGAATCGTGGGGATCAGGGTCGTCGGCCCGCCCCGGGGGAGAGCACCCTCTGCCAGAGGGTGTGAGCCCGGTTGACGCAACGGGGCCCGGGTTGTGGTATGACTCGGGGCGTCATCAAACAGAACCTGTCGGAGGACGAGACAATGCTGGCGTTGATCACCACGGCGCACCACACCTGCTACCCCAATCCCATCGCCTTTCGGGCCGGAGAGCGGGTGCGCATCGGCCACGAGGACGACGAGTTTCCGGGCTGGGTGCGCACCTTTACCGCAGACGGCAACGAGGGGTGGGCGCCCCTGTCCCTGCTGACCCCGATCGGCGCCGGGGAGGCGCAGGCGCGCCAGGACTATACCGCCCGGGAGCTGGATGTGGCGGTGGGGGAGCGGGTACGGGTGGATCGGGAGCTGGCAGGCTGGCTCTGGGTTCACAACGAAGCGGGGCAATCAGGCTGGATACCGGCAAGCTGCATCGCCTCGCCCTCATAAGGTGGCAGCGGCTCGGAGAAGGAGTAGAGCGGAGAGAGAAACCCGGCCAGCGACGGGGCGTGCGGCCGGGTGAATTGTAAAGAGTAGGGTGACGGAAAACGGGATCAGCCTAGTCTAATCAACTCGATGGGGGCGTAGCGCTCCTGGCTGTTCGTCAGCAGCACGCACTTCTCATGTTCCGCCTCATAGGGGGTCAGGTTGTCGGTGTGCGCCTCCTTGAGGGTGTCGACCGCGCCGGTGGCGGCAATCATTACCCGTTGGCCCAGGGTCAGCACATTGCGGTTTCGATCGTAGATCTTCATGGCATTCTCCTTGTGGGATGGGTGCCCCGGCCCGTGCCGGGGCAACGGGCTCCAGACTACGCCCCTCGAAAAACGAGATGCCTGTCACAGATCAAAAAAAGGGGAAAGAGGGACTCGGGGCGGCGACGGGGCGCGGCGTTCTGGTCTCGCTGCCCGCCGGTGATCGCCACTGCCTGTCGCAGGGCAAGGAGGACGCCCTCGCTTTTCATCCCCTCGGGCTCGAACTGCAAGGGGGATGCGCTATAGTGGAGCCGCTCGTTTTACTGCCTTCAACCAACCGAGAGTGCATTATGAATCGTGATATCGCAGCCCAGTTCATCAAGATGCTGACCAACCTGGACCAGTGTCTGGCCAAGGCCGAGGCCCACGCCGAGGCAAAGAAATTCAACGTGGACAACTTCTTCAATGAGCGCCTCATCGTCGACATGCTGCCCCTGAGCAAGCAGGTGCTGATCTGCTGTGACAGCGCCCGCGCCGTGGTGGCCACCGCCAGCCTGAGCGAGCCGCCGGTGCTGGGGGATGATCCCAAGACCATGGCGGATCTGCGCGCCCACGTGGCCAAGACCATCGCCTACCTGCAAGGCAAGCTGGAGGCGGATTTCAGCCAGTATGCGAGCGGCCACTACTACCCCTACTGGGCCGGTGGCAAGGGGATGGACGGCCATAGCTGCGTGCATGAGTACGGCATCCCGAACTTCTACTTCCACCTCACCATGACCTATGCCCTGCTGCGCCAGGCCGGGGTGGATCTGGGCAAGCGGGATTACCTGGGCGGTCTGAACCTGCAATAAACCGCGCTTCAGCGACAACAAAGCCTGCCCCCTGGCAGGCTTTGTCGTTTTCGGCCCGGCTCAGCGCCCCAGGTTGTCGGCCAGTTGTTTGGCGCGGCTTGCGGCCCACTGATCGATCATTTTCTCCATCTCCAGGGCGGTGATGGGGGAATCCTTGTGGGTGGTGTCCGGGCTCTCGCGAGCGTCCATCACCCGCACCAGCAGCTTGCCGCTCTGGGCGTCGAGCAACTGTGCCATGCTGCCCACCTTGAGCAGATAGGGCTCCTTGCCTATTACCTCGCGGGTGACGTTGATGGCGATCTTGGCGGGCAGCAGATCCCGCAGCTTGGGGTCGGGCCGGGTCAGGTCGAAGTTGGTGATGGCCGCCTGCACCCGCCCAGCAGGGCGGCGGCCATGGTCATCATCAAGACTCGTTTCATGGGGGCTCCTGGCGGTGGATGGTCGCTGCAAGAGCGCAGCCCGCCCTGCCCACAGAGATACCTGATCAGGCCCCTCTCTCACAAGGGGTATCTATGTGGGGGCCACCGGGGGAGCCCCCGTGTCGGGTCACTCGGCGGGGATCTCGGGCTCTACCAGGGTGGCGAGCTGCATCAGGGACTCCTGCCAGCCGAGGTAGCACATCTCCACCGGGATGACCGCCGGAATACCCGCCTGTTCGATGGCGAGATCGGTGCCGCACAGCACCTGGGTGAGGGTGATGGTGACCTGCATCTCCCCCGGCAGGTTGGGGTCGTCGAAGCGGTCGGTGTAGCGGATGCGCTTGCCCGGCTCCAGCGCGAGATACTCGCCGCCGAAGGAGTGGGTGTGGCCGCTGGCGAAGTGGGTGAACGACATCCTGAACTGGCCGCCGACCCGGGCATCCAGCGCCGCCACCTTGCAGGTGAAGCCATGGGGCGGCAGCCATTTGGCCAGGGCGTCCGGCTCGATAAAGGCTCTGTATACCCGCATCGGCGGGGCCTTGAGTACGCGATGCAGAGTGACTGTGTTCATGGGGGACTCCTCTTGGCGGCAACAGGGACGGGTCGCAGCAAGGATAGCCGTCATCCCCGTGGCCTGCGGGGGTGCGTCGCCTCCTTTCGCCTGCAGAGAGGATTTTTCGTTTTCTCTTCAAGGAGTTGATCAAGATAGAGGTTATTGTCACCGTTCGCTCATATAATCGCCGCCATGCAAGCGACTCGGAAGGACTCGATGACACAGCTGATGGCGGCCCTACTGGGGCTGTTTTACGCCAGCCTGATCTGGGCGGCGCCCGTCCCCTTCGTGACGGCCCCCGGCCCCCATGCCACGCAGGCAAGGCTGGAGCCCCTGCTCTCCTGGTTCTCGGGGGAGTTTTCCAGCCAGGAGCAGGCCACCTTCGATGCCCGCTTCACCAGTGCCGAGCTGCGGCTGGTGGAGATCTGGCCCGGGGAGGGCCCCTTTCGCTGGGTCTATGCGGAGCAGTTTCTGACCGAGCGGGCGCAGCGGCCGTTTCGCCAGCGCATCTACCGCTTCTCCTCCCTGCCCGATGGCCGCATCCTGATGGCCGAACTGACCATGCCGAGGGCCACGGATTTTGCCGGCGCCTGGCGTCGGCCCGAGCTGCTCGACTCCCTCACCCCGCAGCAACTCTCCCTGCGCGAAGGGTGCGAGATCTGGCTGACCCGCCAGCCGGGCGGGGAGTACAAGGGACAGACCCGGGTCGGGCATTGCGCCACCGATTTTGGCGGTGCCACCACCCTGGTGCAGTACCTCTGGATCGGCCCGGACAGTGTCCGGCTGCTGGACAGGGCCTATGACAACGGCGCCCATCAGCGCTGGGGCAGCCCGGGGGAGGGTTACGTCTACCTGCGCAAGGGGATGCGGCGCGGGGAGTAGTCACGCCGTCCGTCAAGGCCCCTCCCTGCTTGCCGCCTTAAAGGACGTGCCGGTCAGGTCGCTGGCCAGTGCCCCTGCAGATCCACCAGGATGGAGAGGCTGACCGCGCCAAACAGCAGGCCCGTCATCAGGTTGAGCGGGCGCTGGATGCGGCCGAGCAGGTGCTGGGCGCGGGGGGTGGAGAGGCTCCAGGCCAGGGCGCTGAACCAGACGAGGGAGAGCAGGAACAGCTCCAGGATCAGCAAGCCCCGGGTCAGGCCATCCACCTGGGGCGTCACCATGGCGGCCAGCAGCCCCATGAAGAACAGCATCGCCTTGGGGTTGAGCAGATTGGTGGCCAGCCCGCTCTTCACCCCCTTGCGCCAGCCCGGCCGCTCGCCTCCGGCGCGCAGCGCCAGATCCCCGCTTCCCTGCCAGGCCGCCTTCAGCGCCCCCCAGCCCAGCCAGCCCAGATAGAGGGCACCCACCAGTTTCACGGCGAGAAAGAGCCAGGGCTGGCTTGCGATCAGCAGGCTGATGCCGGTCAGGCTCAGGGTGGCGTGGAGCAGGATGGCGAGGGCGATGCCAAGGGCCGCTCCGAGGGCGGTGGGCCTGTGCAGGCTGGTGCGCAGGATGAGTGCGAAATCCGGGCCCGGGCTCGCCAGGGCGACGAGGTGGACGAGACCCAGGGTCAGAAACAGGCTGGTGAACATAAAAGACCTCCGACAGCGGTATGGAGGCGACAGCATGGGGCAGGACGGGGGACGGGAGATTGTAAAAGATTGCAGCGGCGGTGATTCAGGCGGGCAGCATCTGCTGGCGATACTCCGCCGGGGTGAGCCCGAAGGCTTGACGAAAACCGTGGTGGAAGTGGCTCTGATCGAAGAAGCCCACCGCCAGTGCCACCTCGCTCACCGGCAGACCGCTGCCGAGCAGGCGCTTGCCCTGTTCGAGGCGCAGCCGCTTGAGCCAGGCATAGGGGGTCATGCCGGTCTTCTTCTTGAACTGACGGAGGAAGGCGAAGCGATCCAGCCCGAACAGGGCGGCCAGGTCCTCCAGGGTGTGGCGCTCGTCCAGCCGGGCCAGCAGATGGTCGCGCAGGAACCTGAGCTGGGGATCCGCCAGGGCGTGGCGCTCGGGGGCGAGCCGGAACAGTTCACCCAGCAGGGCCAGCAACTGGCTCTCCGCCAGCAGGCCGTCGGGGGCGGGGCCGTCCAGGTGCATGTGCAGGCGGGCAAAGCCCTGATAGAGGTCGGGGCGGCTCTGCAATCCCTGGTGGAAAAAGGGCTCGGGGTGTTCCGGCAGCCAGCGGGCCAGCTGCTCGGGGGCGATGGAGAAGACCCGCACCTCGTACCCTTTCGGCAGCAAGCTGAGGCCGTCGTGCATCTCGTCCGGGTTGACGGTGGAGAGTTCGCCGCGCACCAGGTTGTGGCTGTTCCCCTTGTGGATGAACTTCTGGCCGCCCCGCTGCACCAGACCGATGTGGTAGTCCAGATGCACGTGGCGGCCATAGCTGAACTCCCTGTGGTGGGAGTGGGAGAGTTCAACCCCCGGCAGCAGCCGGGATTGCCAGTAGTGGATGCGGGATTGGGGTGCGTTCATCCCCTATTGATACCCCGAAAGCGGCCCCTTGGCTTGTAGATTATTGCGCCGGCGCCTCAGCCGGCCTCCTGGCGCCGCTTGCCGCTGCGCAGGCCATCCAGGCTGAACAGCACCAGGGCGCTCCAGATGCAGCCGAAGGTGATCATCTTGTCCAGCGCCAGCGCCTCCCCGTACAGGGTCACCGCCAGGATGAACATCAGGCTGGGGCCTATGTACTGGAAGAAGCCCAGGGTGGAGAGCTTGAGCCGGGTGGCCGCCGCGGTGAAGCAGAGCAGGGGCGCCGTGGTGACGGCACCGGCGGCGATGAGCAGCAGGTTCAGGTGCCAGTCGTTTTGCGTGAGGTGGCTGGTGGGGCTGTCGGCGATGCCCCACAGATAGAAGGCGGCCGGCGGCAGCATGATCAGGGTCTCGATGAGCAGGCCGGTCAGCGCGTCCAGGGCCAGCTTCTTGCGAATGAGGCCATAGATGGCGAAGCTCGAGGCCAGCACCAGGGCTATCCAGGGCAGGGAGCCGAAGGCGATGAGCTGGACGGCAACACCGACAAAGGCGAGCCCCACCGCCCACCACTGCAGGCGGCGCAGCTTCTCGCTCAGAAACACCATGCCGAGCAGCACGTTGAACAGGGGGTTGATGTAGTAGCCCAGGCTCGCATCCAGCATGTGGCCATTGTTGATGGCCCAGATGAACAGCAGCCAGTTGCCGCCGACGGTGACGGAGGTGAAGGCCAGGGTGAGCAGCACCTTGGGCTGGCGCAGCACCGCCTGCACCTTGTGCCACTGGCGTCCGAGCAGCACCAGCACCATCAGCAGGGCGCAGGACCAGATCATGCGGTGGGTCAGGATCTCGGCGGCCGGCACGGCGGAGAGGGACTTGAAGTAGATGGGTGCCAGGCCCCAAAGGGTGTAGGCGCCGAGGGCATAGAGGACGCCCTGGCGCTGGATCTGTTGTTGCATGCGGATAACCTTCACTGGAGTGCTGATGTCGGGAAACATCGCAAAAAGTCAGTGTAGCGATCCTTTTGCAGGGAAAGAAGACAATAAATGGGTCTGACGGGATTTTAACAGCAGGAGCGACTTCAGCGACCGCCCCCGCGGCGGATCTTCTCCACGTCCATCAGCAGCCACAGCATGAGGGCGATGGCGGAGATCCAGGGGCCCCAGGTGACATAGGCTTCCCCCTGACCCAGCACGAAGAACAACAGCGGCAGTCCCACCACCAGAAACAGTACACTTCCCAGAAAAAACAGCATTTTTATCTTTAAATTTAATGGCTTGCTATTTGACGATTATATCGATTGAGCGAGGGGATAAAAGAGTAAAAATGAGAAAGGGGGATTTCTCCCCCTGTTTTGTTGATAAGCGTCATTTATGACGTTATTCGAGCTGGATCCAGGTGCTTTTCAGCTCGGTGTACTTCTCCAGGGCGTGCAGGGACTTGTCGCGCCCGTTGCCGGACTGCTTGAAACCGCCAAACGGCATGGTCATGTCGCCGCCATCCCAGTTGTTGACGAAGACGGTGCCGGCGCGCAGGGCGCGCGACCCTTTCACCGCCTGGTTGAGATCCGCCGTCCAGATGGCGGCCGCCAGGCCGTAGTCGGTGTCGTTGCCCAGCGCAATGGCCTCTTCCAGGGTGTCGAAGCCGGTCACCGCCAGCACGGGGCCGAATATCTCCTCGCGGAAGATGCGCATCGTCGGGGTCACGTCGTCAAAGATGGTGGGTTCGATGTAGTAGCCGCCCTCCTCGGGCTGGGTGCGCTTGCCTCCCAGCAGCAGCTTGGCGCCCTCCTGCTGGCCGATGGCGATGTAGTTGAGCACCTGCTCCATCTGGATGTGGTCCACCATGGCACCGATGCGGGTGGTGGGGTCGAGCGGGTTGGCCGAGATCCATTCGCGGGCGTGGGCCAGCAGCCGCTCCATGAACTGGGGCTTGATGCTGTTTTGCACCAGCAGGCGGGAGGCGGCGGTACACACCTCGCCCTGGTTGTAGAAGATGGCGCCGACGGCGCTTCTGGCGGCGGCATCCAGATCCGGTGCATCCGCCAGCACGATGTTGGGGCTCTTGCCGCCGCACTCCATAAAAGCGCGCTTGAGGTTGGACTTGCCGGAGCACTGCACCAGATGCTTGCCGATCTTGGTGGAGCCGGTGAAGGTGATGCAGTCGACGTCCATGTGCATGGCCAGCGCCTCGCCCACGGTGTGACCAAAGCCCGGCAGCACGTTGAACACGCCGTCGGGGATGCCCGCCTCCTTCGCCAGACCCGCGATGCGCAGGGCGGTGAGGGGGGATTTCTCGGAGGGTTTGAGGATCACCGAGTTGCCGGTGGCGAGCGCCGGGCCCAGCTTCCAGCAGGCCATCACCAGGGGGAAGTTCCAGGGCACGATGGCAGCCACGACACCGAGGGGCTCGCGGGTCACCAGGGCCAGGGCGGACTCTTCCACCGGGGCGACCTGATCGTAGATCTTGTCTATCGCCTCGGCGTTCCAGGCGATGCAGTTCGCGGCGGCGGGGGCGTCATACCCCATGGCGTCGCCGATGGGCTTGCCCATATCCAGCGACTCCAGCAGTGCCAGCTCCACCAGGTTCAGGCGCATCAGTTCGGCGAAGCGCTGCATGATGAGCTTGCGCTGCTTGGGAGAGAGGCCGCACCAGCGCTTGTCGTCGAAGGCGACACGGGCCGCCTTGACCGCCAGCTCGGCATCGGCGGCGTCGCAGGAGGCGACCCTGGTCAGCAGTTGGCCGTTGGCCGGATTGATGCAATCGAAGGTGGCGCCGTTGACGGCATCCCGGTAGGTGCCGTCGATAAAGGCTTGCGAGGGCAGGGTCAGATGGGCGGCCTTGTGTTGCCACTGGGCCAGGGTCAGGTCACTCATGTTCACTCCTTGAACCGGCAGAAAGTCAGTCTCCGCGTATCAATATGCTAAACATCCTGCCGCTTGTAAATCCATCTTGTAACAATTCATTAAACACTGACCCCGAACAACCCGGGCCAACGGCGAGGCAAACCGGGCGCCCTGGCTTGTGGTGTCGGGGGCCGTGCGGCGTGGCGGGAGCCCGTGTCGCTGGCCTGATCCCCGGGCAGGGGGGAGCCCGGCGGGCTGTTCCGGGAGAAGGCCCGTCAGAAGCTGGCGGGCGTGTTGGCCGAGATCAGCACGCACTCCTGATCCCCCACGTTGCGAAAACGGTGGGGAGTGCGGCTGTCGAAGTAGTAGCCATCCCCCGGTGCCAGCAGGTGAACCTGCTCGCCTACCGTGACTTCCACCTGACCCCGGATGACGATGCCGCACTCTTCCCCTTCGTGACTCAGCATGTCATCACCGGTGTCGGCGCCCGGGGGCAGTATCTCCTGCATCATGCCGATGGCGCGGTTGGCGCGGCTGTGACCCACCAGACGGTAGCTGATGGGGTGGGTGCCGAGATCCGGCATGTCGTCCGCACGGAAGATCACCTCGGAATCCATCTCCGTCTCGTCGGTGAAGAAGCTGGCCAATGACATGGGGATGCCTTCCAGCACCTTGCGCAGGGAGGCCACCGAGGGGCTCACCTGATTTTTCTCGATCTGGGAGATAAAGCCGTTGGTCACACCGGAGCGTTTTGCCAGCTCGCGCTGGGAGAGGGCCGCCTTGGTGCGAACCGTTTTGAGGCGGTGACCGATATCCATCGATAGACACTCCTTGACTGTTTACTATTATTAAAATTGTGTTAAATATCTTATACCACCCCTGAGGGGTGACACCAAGCCGGGCGATAAAAGCCCTTTTTTATGGATTCAGGTGTTTAATTTAATAGGCATGAGCCGGGTGTTACTAAACGCCTTAAGGATGAGGTGACCATGAAACCTGTCAGCGACATCAATACCCCCGACATGTCCGCATTCTGGATGCCGTTCACCGCCAACCAGCAATTCAAGGCGGCGCCGCGCATCCTGAAGTCGGCAGAGGGGATGTATTATCACTCAGAGGATGGCCGCAAGATACTGGATGGCACTGCCGGACTCTGGTGTTGCAACGCAGGCCATGGTCGGCGCGAGATCGCCGAGGCGGTCTCCCAGCAGATCTCCCACCTCGATTTTGCCCCCACCTTCCAGATGGGCCACCCCCTGCCGTTCGAGCTGGCCAACCGGCTGGTGGAGATCGCCCCCAAGGGATTCGGTCACGTCTTCTATACCAACTCCGGATCGGAGTCCGTGGACACCGCGCTCAAGATTGCGCTGGCCTGGCAGCGGGCTCGCGGCCAGGGGACCCGTACCCGGCTCATCGGCCGCGAGCGCGGCTACCACGGGGTGGGTTTTGGCGGCATCTCGGTGGGGGGCATTCCCGGCAACCGCAAGTGGTTCGGCTCCCTGCTGACCGGGGTGGATCATCTGCCCCACACCCTCGACATCGCCAGGAATGCCTTCACCAAGGGGCTGCCGGAGGAGGATCTCCGCCTGGCCGACGAGCTGGAGAAGATCGTCTTCCTGCACGACGCCAGCAACATCGCGGCGGTCATCGTCGAGCCCATCGCCGGCAGCACCGGGGTCATCATGCCCCCCAAGGGCTATCTCAAGCGGCTGCGGGAGATCTGTACCAAACACGGCATCCTGCTGATTTTTGACGAGGTGATCACCGGTTTCGGCCGCCTCGGTTCCCCCTTCGCCGCCCAAGAGTTCGACGTCATCCCCGACATGATCACCTGCGCCAAGGGGCTCACCAACGGCGCCATCCCCATGGGGGCCGTGCTGGTGCAGAACCATATCTATGACGACATGATGGCGGCGGGCAAGGGGGCCATCGAGCTGTTCCACGGCTACACCTACTCCGGCCACCCGGTGGCGGCGGCGGCGGGTCTGGCGACCCTCGAGATCTACCGTAACGAAAATCTGCTGACCCGGGCGGCCGATCTGGCGGGCTACTGGGAGGAGGCGGCCCATTCCCTCAAGGGCTGCAAGCACGTGAAAGACGTGCGCAACTACGGCCTGGTGGCGGGCATCGAACTCGAATCCATGCCGGATGCACCGGGCAAGCGGGCCTACGAGGTGTTCGTGCGCTGTTTCGAGAAGGGGGCGCTTATCCGGGTGACCGGCGACATCATCGCCCTGTCGCCTCCCCTCATCATCGAGCGCAGCCAGATCGACGATCTCTTCACCCTGCTGCAGGACGCCCTGCAGGCCCAGGACTGACCCCCACATCACACAGGATGGCGCTCGTCCCGGGCGTCATCCCCCTGTGCTGCCCCGGCGCGGCGAGGGGAGGACGGATGACCCATCACGGAGGATTTATGAGTTACAGGATCGACAACTTCATTGACGGCGAGACGACCGAGAGTCGCAGCGAGCGTTTCGGTGCCATCTTCAATCCGGCCACCGGCCAGCAGCAGGGCTCCGTCGTTCTCAGCACGGCCGATGAGTGTGCCGAGGCGATTGCCTGCGCCGAACGCGCCTTTGGGGAGTGGTCCCAGACCCCGCCGCTGGTGCGGGCCCGGGTGCTGTTTCGCTTCAAGGAGCTGATGGAGCAGCACAGGGATGAGCTGGCCCAGCTCATCAGCCGCGAGCACGGCAAGGTCTTCTCCGACGCCCAGGGGGAGCTGACTCGGGGGCTGGAGGTGGTGGAGTTTGCCTGCGGCATTCCCCACCTGCTCAAGGGGGAGCACTCCCTCAACGTGGGCCGCGGGGTGGACAGTCACTCCATGATGCAGCCGGTGGGGGTCTGCGCCGGCATCACCCCGTTCAACTTCCCAGCCATGGTGCCGCTCTGGATGTTCCCGGTGGCCCTGGCCTGCGGCAACACCTTCATCCTCAAGCCCTCGGAGAAGGATCCGTCCCTCTCCCTGCGCATGGCCGAACTGCTCAAGCAGGCGGGCCTGCCGGACGGGGTGCTCAACGTGGTCAACGGCGACAAGGAGGTGGTGGACGTGCTGCTGACCGACCCGAGGGTCGGTGCCGTGTCGTTTGTCGGCTCCACCCCCATCGCCCAGTACATCTATGCCACCGCCTCGGCCCACGGCAAGCGTGTGCAGGCCCTGGGCGGCGCCAAGAACCACATGGTGGTCATGCCGGATGCCAATCTGGATCAGGCGGTTTCCGCCCTGATGGGGGCCGCCTATGGCGCGGCGGGCGAGCGTTGCATGGCGATCTCGGTGGCCGTGGTGGTGGGTGACGAGACCGCCGATGCCCTGGTGGCGAAGCTCTCGCCCTTGGTGGCGGCCCTGCGGGTCGGCCCCGGCCTCGGCCAGAGTCCGGAGAACGAGATGGGGCCCCTCATCAGCCGGGAACACCTGGCCAAGGTGCGCGGCTACGTGGATCAGGGGGTGGCCGAGGGGGCCGAGCTGGTGGTGGATGGCCGGGGCCTGAGCCATGGCGAGGGCTACTTCATCGGGGGCAGCCTGTTCGATCGGGTCGGCCCCGAGATGCGCATCTACCGGGAGGAGATCTTCGGCCCCGTGCTCGCCATCGTGCGGGCCCCGGACTACGAGACGGCCCTGCGCCTCATCAACGAACACGAGTACGGCAACGGCACCGCCATCTTCACCGGTGACGGAGATACCGCAAGGGACTTCACCACGCGGGTTCAGGTCGGTATGGTAGGGGTGAACGTTCCCATTCCGGTGCCCATGGCGTTTCACAGCTTCGGTGGCTGGAAACGGTCCATCTTCGGGCCGCTCAACATGCACGGGCCGGATGGGGTGCGCTTCTACACCCGGATGAAGACGGTGACCGCCCGCTGGCCCCAGAGCCTGCGCGCCGGCGCCGAGTTCTCCATGCCGACCATGAAGTGAGCCACCGGCTCGCTGCCATGGCTTTAATCTCTTGCCCCCGCAGGCCGCCGGTTTGCGGGGGCGCTTCTGTCAAGGAGTAACAGATGCGACTGGGTATTCTCGATTGTGACCGGCTGGACCCCGATTTGGTGGGGGATTTTGGTCCCGTTTACTCCGAGATGTTTATCAAGGGTTTCCGGGCGTTGGCCCCCGAGCTGGAATTTCGGGTCTGGTCCGCCCTCGACGGCGATCTGCCCCCGGATCTGACCGAATGCGATGCCTGGCTCATTACCGGCTCGCGTCACGATGCCTACAGTGACATCCCCTGGATCCTGGCGCTGCGCGACTGGATCCGCCGGGCCCACGATGCCAACGTCAAGCTGGCCGGGGTCTGCTTCGGCCATCAGGTGATCGCCCAGGCGCTGGGAGGGGAGGTGATGAAGTCCACCAAGGGGTGGGGGCTGGGGGTGTCGGTCCATGCCATGCAGACGACAAAACCCTGGATGGCGCCGGGTCTGGACACCATCCGCATCCTGGCAAGCCACCAGGATCAGGTGGAGCAGCTTCCGCCGGGGGCGACCCTGCTTGCGGGCAACGACTTCTGCCCCAACTTCATGTTCCTGCAGGGGGATCACATCGTCGCCATCCAGGGGCACCCGGAATTCTCGGTGGCGTACAACCGGGCCCTGATCGAGCGGCGACGGGACAGGCTGCCCGATGCACATTACCAGAGCAGTCTCTCTTCCCTGGAAGGGGAGGTGGATTCCGCCACCATGATGCAGTGGCTGCTGCAGTTCCTCGGCATCCTGCCGATCGGGGCCGACGTGCGCTGAACCCCGTTTGTCATATCCACCGCGCTGATGCTAGATTTTGTAGCAAAATGAAGGATCAAGCGGCGATATGCCCAGTCCGGATGATACACTGGCCG
Source organism: Aeromonas sp. PrichA-15 (assembly GCF_017939245.1). Lineage (NCBI taxonomy): Bacteria > Pseudomonadati > Pseudomonadota > Gammaproteobacteria > Aeromonadales > Aeromonadaceae > Aeromonas > Aeromonas sp. PrichA-15. The sequence goes on from NZ_JAGKRH010000051.1 coordinate 27,542, forward strand.
CCATTTTTGGCGGCCTGGTCCATCGACGAGCGCCGCGTCAGTCTGTGAGGGGGCAACCTTGAAACTACAGCAGTTGAAGTATCTGATCGCGGTGCGGGACCACAATCTCAACGTCTCCGTTGCCTCCGATGCGCTCTATACCAGCCAGCCTGGGGTGAGCAAGCAGATCGGCTTGCTGGAGAGCGAGCTGGGGGTGCGCATCTTCGAGCGCCGCGGCAAGCACCTGCACCGGATCACCCCGGTGGGGGAGGAGATCATCAAGTGTGCCGAGGCCATGCTCAATATCGAGAGCAAGATCAAGGCCATCTCCCGGGAGTACCTGGATCCGACCGTGGGCACCCTCAACATCCACACCACCCACACCATCGCCCGCTACCTGCTGCCGAAAAGCGTCACCTACTTCACCAAAAAGTACCCCAAGATCTCGTTCCACCTGCATCCTGTGATGTCCGCCACCAAGGAGCAGATCAGCAAGGGATACTCGGATTTTTCCATCGTGGCCCACGAGATAGGCTTCGACAAGGAGCTGATCGCACTGCCCGCCTACCTCTGGACCCTCTCCCTGGTGGTGCCCCAGGAGCACCCCCTGGCCAAGGTGAAGAAGCCGACCCTGGAGCAGCTCTGCCAGTATCCCATCCTGAGCTACGAGAGCGGCGCCACCGGGCGTCAGGTGCAGGACAAGGTGTTCCAGGCGGCCGGCCTCACTCCCAACTACTACATGACGGTGATGGATGCCGGCGTCATCAAGCGCTACGTGGAGCTGGGCTTTGGCATCGGCATCATCTCCTCCCTGGTTGCCAACGATAGCGATGCCCCCGGCCTCGTGGCCATCAATCTGGAGCACCTGTTCGAGCCTTGCCCGGCCCAGATCTGCTTCAGCAAGAGCATCCTCTTGCAGAACTACATGTATGACTTCATCAGCTCCTTCTCCCCCCATCTCACCAAGGAGATGATCCAGAACGTGATGCAGCAGCCGACCCAGGCACGTATCGACGAGCTGCTGTCAGGGGTGGAGCTGCCCGTCTACTGATCCCGCTTCCGTTTCTGTGCCGGCACCCCGGGGTGCCGGCCTCCTCCCGCCGAGGTTTCCATGTCCCGCATCCTGCTGCTCGCCAATCTCAACTGTGATCATGTGCTCTCCCTGGCCGAACCCCTGGTGGCGGGAGCGCGGCTGCAATACGTGGATCAGGGGCGCAGGCTCGGCGGCGGCGCCGCCAATACCGGCATCGGATTGGTGTGGGCGGGGCACGAGGTGATCATTGCCTCCCGGGTCGGGCTGGACGACACTGGTGACTGGCTGCTGGATCAGGCGGCCTCATACGGCCTGGATTGCAGCCATGTGGAACGCTTTGGCGGCGAGACCGGCGAGCTGCTGGTGCTGGTGGACGCCACCGGTGAGCGCACCATCCTCAGGCGCCCACGTCGCCCGGATCTGCCCGGCGACCTGCCGACCGAAGGGGTGGACTGCCTCTATGTGAACTATCCGGGCACCGCCATCGTGGGCTACATGCGCCAGATGCTCGCCAAGAGTTTCGTGGTGGCCCAGTATCCCAAGGGGGGGCAGGCCCGCCGCCCTTGCCACGTGCTGGTGGCCTCCCGCTCCGATCTCGGCGAGGTGAGCGACCCCTGGCAGCATGCCCGCCAGCTCGCGGGGGATCAGCTCGAATGGCTGGTGCTGACCGAGGGCAAGGCGGGCGCCGTGGCCATTCACGGGGAGGAGCAGGTCAGGGTGGCGGCGCGACCGGTCTCCGTGGTGGATACCACGGGGGCGGGGGATGCCTTCGCGGGCGGCCTCATCCACGGTCTTGCGCGGGGCATGGCCATGGCCGATGCGTTGCAGTGCGCCGTGGACTGGGGCGCCTTCGCGGTGGCTTCCGAGAGCTCCATCCCCTCCCAGGCGCTGCGCAACTGGCTGAAATAGCCCCACTGAACTCGCCGGACAACGGCTCCGGCGATGGCAGAGGAGGTGGGGATTTGTCGACGGAAACCGCCAAAACCCCTCGCCGAGGCGGCAAGTTTGCGATCAATCAAAGAAAGTGTCGATTTATGTACATCTTCGTCGACACCCGCCCGGGCTGCTCTTACCCTTGTGACTTCACGACTCGGTCGAAGAAGCCCATCCCGTGCACACGCATGTGCAGACCCCCTCTTTGGCCACCGGCTGTCGTCCTGATTTCTGGCTTGTAGTAAGAGGCAAGTGCGACCATGCAACTGACACGATTTACCGACTACGCCCTGCGTACCCTGACCTTCCTGGCCATCCAGCCCGGTGATCGCCTGTCGACCATCACGGAAGTGGCCGACACCTTCGCCATCTCCCGCAATCACGTGGTCAAGATAGTGCATCAGCTCGGCATCAAGGGTTACATCGAGACGGTGCGTGGCAAGCATGGGGGCATCCGCCTCGGCCGTGCCGCCGTCTCCATCAACCTGCGCGATGTGGTGATGGACATGGAGCACGTGCTCTGCCCGGTGGACTGCAAGCGCGAAAACTGCCGTCTCTCCGGGGGCTGCCGCATCCAGGGCATTCTACGCCGCGCCATGCACGCCTTCCTGGAGGTGCTGGGGGAGTACACTTTGGCGGATGCGGTGCGGGATCCCACTCGTCTGTGCCACCTTCTCGGTATAGAGCAGGATAATATTCTGACCATGGCATGATGCCACGGTGAATGACAGAGGGGCCTGCGGGCCCCTCTGTCATTGCCGGCGGTCAGAGCTGGGGCACAAGGGTGATGGCTCCGTGCAGACAGGCGAGGCCGCAGGCGCCGCAGCCATCGCAGGCGGCCATGTTGACGGTTACTCCCTCGCTGCCGACCTTGATCGCCTGCTGGGGGCAGGCATCTTCACACAGCAGGCAGTAGTAGCCCTGACGGGCCTGGCAGCTCGCCTCTATCCTGACCCGGGTCTGCACCTGGCGGCCGAGGCAGAGATCCAGTGCGCCCGTGGGGCAGGCTCTGGCGCAGCTGCCGCAATAGCTGCACTGGCCACAGGCGAGATCCAGCACTGGGGTACCGGCGATGGGGCTGCCGTCATATTCGGGGCGATCGACGGGCTTGATGAGGCCGTTGGGACACGCCTTGAAGCAGTCGCCACAACGGGTGCAGAGGGTGAGGAACTGGGACTCGTCGATGGCCCAGGGCGGGCGTGCCTCATGGCAGACCACCTCGGGTCTGCGGGGGCTCCCCCATGCGTGTGCCAGCCAGCGACAGAAAAAATGCGTCATGCCCACCTCTGTACCTATTAGGGGTTAATTTTATCCAGTTTTGGGCCGGCAAGCCAGAGAATAGCGGCGGGCAGGATCGCAAGCCGGGTTGCCCTTGTGTAAGCTAGGCGGGTCTTTTTGCGGGATTGAATGAACTCATGTGGCTATTTCTGTGGCGTGCTTCTCTGCTCTATGTCTTCCCCTTGCTGATGTGGGCCTACTGCCATCTCAAGGGTATCGAGTTCAGTGAACTGGATACCGGGGTCAACAGCCACAAGTGGGTGGTGCTGGCGGCCTATCTGCTCTATGTGCTGATCTGGTTGCTGCTCAACCGCTATCTCGAACTCTTCCTGCGCCAGCGGGGGCGCCGATGACCCCGCTGCTGACCTGGTGGCCTGCCATGCTGGCTGGCGGGCTGGCGCTGCTGTTCGGCTGGTGGTGGGGGCGACGCAGCGGCCGTGAAGAGGCGCTGCTGCTGGAGGAGCGTCATCAGGGGTTGCAGGATCGCTGGGACGCGCTGCAGGACGAGAAGATGCTGGCTCAGCAGAAGCTGGATCAGCAGCAGACCCTGCTGCTCAAGCTCACCGCCCGTCTCAAGGAAGCCGAGGCGACCCTGCGCAGCGAGCGCATCGCCAGCGCCGAGAAGCTGCAACTGCAACAAGAGGCTGAACAGCGCCTCAGCCAGCAGTTCGAGAACCTCGCCAATCGTATTTTTGAACAAAATGCCGGCAACTTCCGCGAACTGAATCAGAACAGCATGGATCTCCTGCTGACTCCACTCAAGGAGCAGTTGGAGGGCTTTCGCCGCCAGGTGGGAGAGACCCACGCCCAGGAGACGGCCCAGCGCCACAACCTCAAGTTCGAGCTGGAGCGCCTTGCCGAGCTCAACGCCCGCATGACCGAAGAGGCAGCGGCGCTGACCCGGGCCCTCAAGGGCGACAGCAAGCAGCAGGGCAACTGGGGGGAGGTGGTGCTGGCGCGGATCCTCTCCGAGTGCGGCCTGCGCGAGGGGCATGAGTACCACACCCAGGTCAACATCGAGGTGGACAAGGGCAAGCGCTACCAGCCCGACGTCATCGTCCACCTGCCCCAGGAGAAGGACATCATCATCGACGCCAAGGTGTCGTTGACCGCCTATGAGCGCTGGTACAACGCCGCTGACGATCTGGAGAAGGCGGTGGCGCTCAAGGAGCACGTCGCCTCGGTGCGCAACCATATCCGCGAGCTGGGCCGCAAGGATTACCAGCAGTTGCCCGGGGTGCGCACCCTGGACTATGTGCTGATGTTCGTGGCGGTGGAGCCTGCCTTCCTCGCTGCCCTGGAAGCAGACCCTTCCCTGGTGCGCTACGGGCTGGAACACAACATCCTGCTGGTGAGCCCTACCAACCTGATGGTGGCGCTGCGCACCATAGAGAACCTGTGGCGCTACGAGCGGCAGAACCAGAACTCGCGCCAGATAGCGGAGCGGGCCGGCCGCCTCTACGAGAAGCTGCGGCTGTTCGTGGAGGAGATGCAGCAGATGGGGGGCAGCCTGCACAAGGCGCAGGAGAGCTACGACAAGGCGATGGGCCGGCTGGTCAACGGTCGTGGCAACCTGATCGCCCAGGCCGAGCGCTTTCGCGAGCTGGGGGTCGAGGTGACCAAGCCCTTGCCGGACGCGCTGGTGGACCGGGCGCTGGAGCGGGAGGAGTCGGCGGACTGAGGGGAGTCGTCATTCGCCGGGACAACGAAAAGGGCAGCCATTGGCTGCCCTTTTCGTTTCATGCAACAGCCTGGACGGCTGCTTATTGCTTCCAGAAGGAGGGGAAGAAGAGCACCGCCACCGTCAGGATCTCGAGGCGTCCCAGCAGCATGCCGAACGACAGTATCCATTTGGCCGCATCCGGCAGGCTGGCGAAGTTGGTGCTGGGACCGATGACAGGCCCCATGCCCGGGCCCACGTTGGCCACGGCGGTGATGGAGCCCGAGATGGCGGTCAGGGGGTCCAGCCCGATGGCGGCGAGCAGGGCGGCGATGAGCAGGATGATGGCGAAGTAGACCAGCACGAAGGAGATCAGGGAGCGGATGATGGCGTCGTTGACCGGACGGCCGTTGTACTTCTGGGGAAACACGGCGGAGGGGTGCATCAGCTGGCGCATCTGTTTCTTGAACAGGGCGAAGGCCACCTGGACCCGGAAGATCTTGAGCCCGCCCGAGGTGGAGCCGGAGCAGGCGCCGAGTGCCAGCAGGATGATGAAGATAATGGTGGTGAGCGGGCCCCAGGTGCCGAAGTCGCCGAGTCCGAAACCCGTGGTGGTGAGCACGGAGACGATATTGAAGCTGCTGATGCGCAAGGCATCCATGAAGCCGTAGATGTCTCTCACCCAGAGATAGAAGGTGACGACCAGGGTCACCCAGACGATCAGCCAGAAGAAGCCCTGCACCTGGGCATCCTTGAACAGGCTGTTGTCACGGCGGGAGAGAGCCTGCACATAGAGCAGGAAGGGCAGACCGCCGAGGAACATGAAGAGGGTGCCTATCCAGTGCGCCGCGTGGGAGAAGTGGGACATGGATTGATCGGAGGTGGAGTAGCCGCCGGTGCTGAGGGTCGTCATGGCGTGGTTGACCGCTTCGAACAGGTTCATGCCACTCACCCAGTAGGCGAGGAAGCAGAGCATGGAGAGTACCAGATAGACCAGCACTATGTTGTTGGCCACCGTTTTGGCGCGGGGGGCGCTCTTGTCGGACCAATCCGAGCTCTCGGTCTGGAACAGCTTCATGCCTCCGACGTTGAGGTAGGGCAGCACCGCCACCGCCATCACGATGAAGCCGACCCCGCCCAGCCACTGCAGGATGGATCGCCACAGCAGGATGCTGTGGGCCATGCCGTCGAGCCCCGACAGCACGGTGGATCCCGTGGTGGTGACCCCCGACATGGTCTCGAAGTAGGCGTCGGCAAAGTCGATATGGGTGATGAAGACGAAGGGCAGGGCCCCGAAGACGCAGGCGACCACCCAGACCGAGGTGGTGAGCAGGAACATCTCCCGCACGCCGAGGTGAAACTCTGCCTTGCGACCGTAATGGAGGCAGAGCAGGGCGGCACCATGGGTGATCAAGACCGACTTGAGAAATTCGACGAAACCTTCCGAACCGGTCAGCAGGGCCAGCAGGGTGGGCAGCCACATGAAGAGCGCCAGCTTGGAGAGCACCAGCCCGAGCGTGAAGACGATGGGATGCAGCTTGATCATGCAAGAAAACCTGGTCGTTGATTGAAAAAAGACCCGGACCTTTCCTGAGAAAAGGGGCCGGGTCCGGATACCGTTGCCAGAGACATGGCCGGCTTACAGGAAGAAGGGACTGGGCTGGAACAGACGCTCCACTTCCGGGATGTACTTCTTGTCCACCAGGAACATCACCACGTGGTCATCCTGCTGTATCTGGGTGCGATCGTGGGCGATCAGCACCTCATCACCCCGCACCACTGCGCCTATGGTGGTGCCCGGGGGCAGCTTGAGCTCGCCCACTGTCTTGCCCACCACCTTGGAGGTGTTCTCGTCCCCGTGGGCGATCGCCTCGATGGCTTCGGCCGCCCCGCGGCGCAGGCTGTAGACGTTGGCGATGTCGGCACGGCGCACATGGGTCAGCAGGGCCGAGATGGTGGCCTGCTGGGGGGAGATGGCGATGTCGATGGAGCCGCCCTGTACCAGGTCCACGTAGGCGCCGCGCTGGATCAGCACCATGGTCTTCTTGGCCCCCATCTTCTTGGCGAGCAGGGCCGACATGATGTTGGCCTCATCCTCGTTGGTCACCGCGATGAAGACGTCGATCTGGTCGATGTGCTCCTCCGCCAGCAGCTCCTGATCCGCCGCATCGCCGCAGAAGACGATGGTGTGTTCCAGGTGTTCTGAGAGCTGCTCCGCCCGCTTCTGGTTGCGCTCGATGAGCTTGACGCTGTAGCGCTTCTCTAGCTGGCGGGCAAGGCCGGCGCCGATGTTGCCGCCGCCGACGATCATGATGCGCCGGTAGGGGCTCTCGAGGCGTTGCAGCTCCGACATCACGGCGCGGATATGGCCCGCCGCGGCCACGAAGAACACCTCGTCATCGGCTTCGATGATGGTGGTGCCCTGGGGGCGGATGGAGCGCCCCTGGCGGAAGATGGCGGCGACCCGGGTTTCGATGTTGGGCATGTGTTCCCGCAGGGTGGAGAGCGCATTGCCCACCAGGGGGCCGCCGTAATAGGCCTTGACCGCCACCAGGCCCACCTTGCCGTCGGCAAAATCCACCACCTGCAACGCCCCCGGATACTCGATCAGGCGACGCACGTAGTCGGTCACCAGCTGCTCGGGGGCGATCAGGTGATCCACGGGGACGGATTCGGGCAGGAACAGGCGATCCCGCTCCACCAGATAGGCGGGGGACCGAATGCGCGCCACCTTATTTGGGGTGTTGAACAGGGAGTAGGCGACCTGGCAGGCGACCATGTTGGTCTCGTCGCTGTTGGTGACGGCGACCAGCATGTCGGCATCCTGGGCGCCGGCTTCGCGCAGCACCCTGGGATGGGCGCCGTGGCCGTTCACCACCCGCAGGTCGAATTTGTCCTGCAGTTCGCGCAGGCGCTCGCTGTCGGTGTCGACGATGGTGATGTCGTTGTTCTCGCCGGCGAGGTTCTCGGCCAGGGTGCCACCCACCTGACCTGCGCCCAGAATGATGATTTTCATAAGGCCATCTTACTCAAGGTTGTTGCTTCGTAATGAGGCGGCCCGTCACCGGGCCTGCCATCCGCCGGTTTGGCCTACAGCTTGATGAGCTTGGCATAGTAGAAGCCGTCCATCTCCGCCTCGCCGGGCAGGAACTGGCGACCCGGACAGGCCGGGGTGTCTTCTGCATGCAACGGTACCAGGCGGGCATTCGGGGTATCGGCCAGGAAGGCGCGGATTTGCTCCCGGTTCTCTTCCGGCAACACGGAGCAGGTGGCGTAGAGCAGGGTGCCGCCCTGCTTCAGCTTGCCCCAGAGGGCATCGAGAATGCGGCGTTGCAGCTCGGCCAGTTCGCGGATGTCCTGATCCCGGCGCAACCACTTGATGTCGGGGTGACGACGGATGACGCCGGTGGCGGAGCAGGGGGCATCCAGCAGGATGCGGTCGAACTGCCCCTGTGGCCACCACAGATCCGGCGTGCTGGCATCACCGTGGATCACTTGGGCCTGAAGGCCGATGCGATCCAGGTTCTCCTGCACCCGCTTGAGGCGGTTGTCGTCGGCGTCGACGGCAACCACGCCGGCAAGGGCCGGCTGGCGTTCCAGCAAATGGGCGGTTTTGCCGCCGGGGGCGGCGCAGGCGTCCAGCACCCACTCGCCTGGCTGGGGATCGAGCAGGGCGGCGGCCTGCTGGGCGGCACCGTCCTGCACCGAGCAGTCACCCTGCTCGAAGCCGGGCAGCTTTGTCACGTCGCAGGGGCGCTCCAGCAGGATGCAATCTTCCCCTTCCACACCGGCCATGGCCGGGATGCCCGCCTCGCTCATGCGGGCCAGCATGGCCTCGCGGCTCTGGCGCTGGCTGTTGTTGCGGATCCACATGGGCGGGCGCTGGTTGTTGGCCTCCATGATGAACTCCCAGTCATCGGGATAGGCCTGACGCAGGCGCTTGGTGAGCCATTCGGGGTGGCCGAGGCGGACGCTGGGAACGCGGTCGATGCGCAGCAGGATCACTTCGGCGCTGCGCTGGAAGTTGCGCAGTACGCCGTTGATGAGGCCGCGCAGGGAAGAACCCTTGAGCAGCTTGACGGCGTTGACGGTCTCGGCCACGGCGGCGTGAGCCGGAATGCGGGTATAGATGAGCTGGTAGAGGCCGACCAGGATGAGGTAGTGGAAGATGCGGCTCTTGTTCTTGAGCGGCTTGTCCATCATCTCGCTGACCGCCGCATCGAGGCGGGGCAGCCAGCGCAGGGTGCCGTAGCAGAGTTCTTGCAGGAGGGCGCGATCGCGCGGCGCGACCTTCTCCTGGGCAGCAGGCAGAACGGCGGAGAGAGATTGACCCTGATCCAGCACCTGTTGAATGACGAGAGCAGCCTGTGCGCGTGTTTTCATAGCGTTACCTTAGATGCACAAGTCGGGGCCAGGGCCCCGCTTGTGTCAATTCAATCCAGATCAAATCAGTTGCGTGCCAGGTTCAAACCAGTCGCGGCGAGAGTTGAGCAAATCCGAAACGGACATGGCCTTCTTGCCGGGAGGTTGCAGGGTGAGCAGGCGCAGCACGCCCTGACCGGTGGCAACCTCGATCCCCTGCTTGTCGGCCTTGAGCAGGGTGCCGGCTGCCTGGCCGTGATCCTGTGCGACGACCTCGGCCTGCCACACCTTGACGGTCTGTCCGGCGACGTCGAACCAGCTGATGGGCCAGGGGTTGAAGGCTCGGATGCAGCGTTCGATGGCAACGGCGTCCATCGACCAGTCGATGCGGGCCTCTTCCTTGGAGAGCTTCTCGGCGTAGTTGGCCAGCGCATCGTCCTGGGGCTCGGCAGCGGTGTCGCCGGCAGCCATGGCGTCCAGGGTATCGACCAGTGCCTGCGGGCCCAGACCGGCCAGCTTGTCATAGAGGCTGGCAGAGGTCTCATCACTGGCGATGGGGCAGGTTACCTTGCGGATCATGGCGCCGGTATCCAGCCCCACATCCATCTGCATGATGGTGACGCCGGTTTCGGCATCCCCTGCCCAGATAGAACGCTGGATGGGAGCGGCACCACGCCAGCGTGGCAGCAGGGAGCCGTGCACATTGATGCAGCCCAGACGCGGCGTATCGAGCACCGCTTTGGGGAGGATGAGGCCATAAGCCACGACGACCATCAGGTCGGCACCCAGAGCGGCCAGTTCGGCCTGCGCCGCTTCATTGCGCAGGGAGGCAGGTTGATAGACCGGCAGATCGTGGGCCAGCGCCAGCTCCTTGACCGGGCTGGCGGTGAGCTTCTGGCCGCGACCGGCGGGCTTGTCCGGCTGGGTATAAACGGCGACGACCTCGTGGCCGGAAGACAACAACGCCGCCAGATGACGGGCGGCGAAGTCGGGGGTACCGGCAAAAATCAGTTTCAGCTTGTTCAATGGAGCGGATCCTCAGAGGACTTTGCGATCTTCACGGGCCATCTTTTCCAGCTTCTGACGAATACGCTGGCGCTTGAGCGGGGACAAGTAATCCACAAACAGCTTGCCGACCAGATGATCCATCTCATGTTGTATGCAGATGGCGAGCAGATCGTCCGCTTCCAGCTCGAAGGTGTTGCCGTGGCGATCTTGCGCCCTGACCTTGACCCACTCGGCGCGCGGAACCAGAGCACGGTTGCCGGGCACGGAGAGGCAGCCCTCTTCGATGCCGGTGCTGCCGGACTGCTCCAGGATCTCCGGATTGATCAACACCAGCTGTTCTTCGCGGTTCTCGGAGACATCGATGACGATGATGCGCTGATGAATGTCGACCTGGGTCGCGGCCAGGCCGATGCCTTCCTCCGCGTACATGGTTTCGAACATATCATCTACAATGTGTTGTAACTCGGGTGTAAAGGCTTCGACAGGGGCCGCGACTGTGCGCAGACGCTCATCGGGGAAACGCAATACATCTAGAATGGCCATAATTTTTTCTTTAGTTTCATATAAACGCAGTCAATATTGACGTAATTCTAGTCATTTACGCCGACAAAAAACAGCAACACTTTGCGTGCAGAAGTAACAGGGAGTGTTATGTATCTGAAGCAAATCGTCGTCGCCTGCCTGGCGACAGCCCTGGCCGGTGGCGCCATGGCACAGCAGTTGACGCTCAAATCCGGTTACCCCGAGACTTATGTGGTGCAAAAAGGGGACACCCTCTGGGACATCTCGGGCCAGTATCTGGCCGAACCCTGGCTCTGGCCACGCCTCTGGAACATCAATCCGCAGATCGCCAATCCCCACTGGATCTATCCCGGTGACGTGCTGCACCTGAGCTGGGTCAATGGTGAGCCTCGGCTCGGCAAAGCCAGTCAGGGTGGCAAGCAGGTCATCCGTCTCTCGCCCAAGAACCGCTATGAAAACAAGGCCAATCCCATACCGACCCTGCCTCTGAGCGAGATAGCGCCCTTCCTGCAGACCGACCACATTCTGGCCAACAGCCAGCAGAGCAAGGACCTGCCCTATGTGCTCGGCAACAATGACAAGCATGTCGGGATGCTGGAGGGCGACATTCTCTATGTGAAAGGAGCCCTGAACCCGGGCCAGAGTTATGGCCTCTATCGCCCGGGGGTGGCATACAAGGACAAGCATACCGGCGAGTCGCTCGGTCAGGAGGCAATTTTTGTCGGCACGGTGCGGGCAGAGGAGTACCTTGCCCACGACACCACCAAAGTGACGCTGGCCCATAACCGGCGTGAGGTGTATCAGGGCGACAAGGTGATGCCGCTGCCGTCGCAGGAGAGCATCTCTGCCGTGTTCATGCCAAAGGCGGCACCTTCCATTTCCCCCGGCTATGTGATCGAGCTGCCGAGCAAGGTACATGGTGGGGGCAAGTTTGATGTGGTACTCATCAACAAGGGGGAGCGTGATCAGGTGGCCCCGGGCGATGTGCTCGAGATCCTGCGCCCGGGAGCCGAGATGGTGGACAAGAATGGCAAGGTGTCATACCGGGAATATTCATCCGTCTATGACAAGGCGTTCTATTCTGCCGGCAAGTCATCGCTGCCTGCCGAGGCCGTTGCCAGAGTCATGCTGTTCAAGGTCTACGACAAATTGAGTTACGGTCTTATCCTGCAGAGTCAGGATCTGGTCGGCTCTGGTTATCAGGTCAGTAATTTCTGACGTGTCCTTGCCACTGGAGCGGTTGTCGCTATGGCTGACGCTGGATGCCGTTACAGGCATAGGCCCGGTCACCGCCGCTCGCCTGTTGGCGCATGTGGGTGGTGACATCACAACTCTGTTTGACTCAGACGATGGCGCCCTGCGAGCTCTTGGTCTGCAGAGTGCCCAGATTCAGCAGATGAGATGGCCTCTTCCTGTCGTGGAGCAGGGATTGAGCTGGGCCGCCGAGCCCGGCAATCACCTCCTCTGTCCCGATGACCCCGCATATCCTGCCCTGCTCAAAGAGATCCCCGGCGCCCCGCTCTTGCTCTACTGCCGCGGGAACGTCTCATCCCTCTCCCTGCCACAGTTGGCGATGGTGGGTACCCGCCACCCCACCTATGCCGGCAAAGACAATGCGACACGTTTGTGTGCCGAGTTGGTGGGCTGTGGTCTGGCGATCACCTCCGGCCTCGCGTTGGGCATCGATGGCGTTTGCCATCAGCAGGCGCTGGCATCGGGCGGAATCACCCTGGCGGTGCTCGGGTCCGGTCTGGATTGTCTCTACCCCAAGCGTCATCAGGGGTTGGCGATGCAGATCCTCGAGCAGGAAGGTCTGCTTGTTTCCGAGTTGGCGCCCCAGCAAGGCCCCCTGGCTGAACACTTCCCTCGCCGCAACCGTATCATCAGTGGCCTGTCGCTGGGGACACTGGTGGTGGAAGCGGCAGAACAGAGTGGTTCGCTCATCACGGCCCGTTATGCGCTGGAGCAGGGCCGCGAGGTCTTTGCCGTTCCCGGCGCTCCGCAAAATGCACAGGCAGCAGGGTGCAACCGTCTGCTTCAACAGGGTGCCAAGCTGGTCTTGAATGCCGCCGATATCCTGGAAGAGTTTCCAAGGCTGGTCTTGCCCCCTGGACCCGCCAACGGTTCTTCCGAGGCGCAGCATAATAGCGAATTGCCTTATGCCGATTTGTTGGATAACGTAGATTATGAGACCACGAGCGTGGATACCGTTGCCGAACGGGCCCGGCTTCCTGTCGATATCGTACTGGGCAGGTTGGTAGAGCTGGAGCTGGTTGGTGCAGTGATGGCGGTAGCCGGTGGATACGTCAGAGCGAGGAGGGCGAATCATGTTTGATGTATTGATGTACCTTTTCGAGACCTACATCCACAGCGATGCAGATGTGATGGTCGAGCAGGATGAACTCACCGACGAACTGAGCCGGGCCGGTTTCGACAAGGACGAGATCGAGAAAGCGCTCAACTGGCTGGAGCGACTGGCCAACCTGCACGACAGCGAGCGGGAAGTCTATGTCACCGCAAGCCAGCAGGGCTCTATGCGGATCTATGCGCCGCAGGAGCTTGTTCGCCTCAGTACTGAATGTCGCGGTTTCCTGCTGTTCCTGGAGCAGGCGCAAGTGCTGAATGCCGAAACCCGTGAAATCTGCATCGAACGGTTGCTCGAGCTGGACAAGCCGGACATCGAGCTGGACGATCTGAAGTGGGTCGTCATGATGGTGCTGTTCAATGTGCCAGGCAGCGAAAACGCCTACCAGCAGATGGAAGAGCTGGTGTTTGACGAGTCGGACGGCGTCATCCACTGACAGCCCGGTGCCGCGCTGGTAGAATTCAGGCCATCTGGATTTCAAGGCGCGGCCCATGTCAAAGATCGATCACCACCTCTTCTCTGCCCACGAACATGCCTTCGAGCGCGAGCCGTGCCCGCAGTGTGGTGCTGAACTGGTGATCCGCCAGGGCAAGCACGGTCCCTTCCTTGGTTGTTCAGCCTATCCCGCTTGCGATTACATTCGCTCCCTCACGCCCTCTGGCCGCGACATAGAGAAAGTGCTCGAGGGGTCGTCCTGTCCGGATTGTGGCCATCCACTGGCCATCAAGAAGGGTCGTTACGGTCTGTTTGTGGGATGTACCCAGTACCCGGCCTGTCAGCATATCGAATCCCTTCAGGAGAGTGACGATACCCAAATCCTCTGCCCGGAGTGTGGCAAAGGTCATCTGGTGAGCCGCACGTCCCGTTATGGCAAACAGTTCTACTCGTGTGACGCCTATCCTCACTGCAAGTATGTGGTGAATGACAAGCCGGTTCCCATGCCCTGTCCCGAGTGTGGCTGGGGCATCATGATCGAGAAGAAGGTGCGGGGAAACCTGCGCTGGGTCTGCCCGCAAAAGAAATGCTCCCACCAGATTGAGCGGGTATAATCTCGCCGCCCATGATCAGGCAGGCGGATTGCTGGTCAGCGTGAGGTTGTGAGCCGATGCACATCGCCCAACTTGCCCTGATCCTGACCTGATCGCCATCTCAAGCTCCCTGCGGTTGCTCGGTTCACTGATGCACTCAAGCGTCTGAACCGAAATGCATGACTGAAGAGGAGCAGGGATATAGCCCATATCGCAGCAGTGATGGCCCCGATGCCGTCATGTCGGTTCAACATACAATCCAGTGATGAGAGGCGGCAGCGTGGCTGTCGCATGTGCTTATGCCAAATGAATTTGAACAAGCGGTTGCCGCCCTTCAAGGAGAAGGGGTTATCGCCTATGCCACCGAAGCCGTGTTTGGTCTGGGGTGTGATCCTGATTCCGAAGCCGCCGTGCAGCGGCTGCTGGCCATCAAGCAGCGGCCGGTGGAGAAGGGATTGATCCTGATCGCGGCAGATCTGGCGCAATTGCAGGACTACATCGACCTGAGCCAGCTCAGCGATGAGCAGCTTGCTCGCGTGCAGGCGAGCTGGCCTGGTCCCTTCACCTGGATCATGCCCGCTCGCGCGACGACGCCGTCCTGGTTGACCGGTCAGTTCGAGACCCTGGCGGTGCGGGTCACAGGCCATCCCCAGGTGCAAGGGCTTTGCCGGGCATTTGGCAAACCGCTGGTGTCCACCAGTGCCAATCTAACCGGTGATGAACCCGCTCGTCGGGTGGCTGATATTGGCGATCTGCTGGCAAGCCAGCTGGCTTACATTCTGCCCGGCGAAGTCGGGGGGCAAGCTAACCCGTCCGAAATCAAGGACGCCCGCACCGGGGCCATTATTCGCCCATCCTGAGTTGGGCACGGCCCTGTTTCATGCAGGTTGTGCGATGAGGTCATGACAATACGAGAAGTGCAGGCAGTGCATGCATGATGCCTGTCTGACAGGAGATAAAATGAGCAAACCGGATGTGGCCCAGGTAAAAGCCTTCCTGCTGCAATTGCAGGATGATATCTGCCGTGGCCTGGAGCAGGCCGATGGATGCGGGCGCTTTGTGGAAGATGCCTGGAGTCGCGAAGGTGGTGGTGGCGGTAGAACACGGGTGCTGCGCCAGGGGGCGGTGATCGAGCAAGGTGGGGTCAACTTCTCCCATGTCTATGGCGATGCCATGCCGGCATCCGCGACCGCACATCGTCCCGAACTGGCTGGCCGCAGGTTTGAGGCCATGGGGGTGTCGCTGGTGATCCACCCGCATAATCCCTATGTACCGACCAGCCATGCGAATGTGCGGTTCTTCATCGCCGAGAAAGAGGGGGAGGAGCCGATCTGGTGGTTTGGTGGCGGCTTCGACCTGACGCCCTTCTATCCGTTCGAAGAGGACGTGAGGCATTGGCACCAGGTCTCCCATGAGCTCTGTCAGCCGTTCGGCACCGACATTTATCCCGAGTTCAAATTCTGGTGCGATCGTTACTTCTTCCTCAAGCATCGGGGCGAGACGCGCGGGGTGGGTGGTCTTTTCTTCGATGACCTGAACCGCTGGCCCTTTGCCGACTGCTTTGCCTTCATGCGTGCAGTGGGTGAGGGTTACCTGGCGGCCTACTTGCCGATTGTCGAGCGACGCAAGGAGCTTGCTTATGGGGAGCGGGAACGGGCGTTCCAGCTTTATCGCCGTGGCCGCTACGTGGAGTTCAATCTGGTCTACGACCGCGGGACCCTGTTCGGACTGCAGACGGGGGGGCGCACCGAATCCATCCTGATGTCGATGCCGCCGCTGGCGCGCTGGGAGTACGACTGGCAGCCGGAGGCTGGCAGCCCGGAGGCATTGCTCTATAGCGACTACCTCAAACCGCGCGAGTGGTTGTGACCAGAGGGGCCATGATGGCCTCTTCTCATTGCCGATATTCGGCTTGTTCCTTCATGAGAAAACCCGTTAAATCGGGATATTGCTCTCAAAAGGAACGCCTTGATGGATCGTTATCTGGTTTTTGGCCACCCCGTGCGCCACAGCAAATCTCCCTTCATTCATACCCTTTTTGCCAGGCAGACCCAGCAAGCGCTGGAGTATGGTCTGGCAGAACCTGCTGTCGATGAGTTTGCCAGCGCTCTGAACCACTTCTTCGCCGAAGGAGGGAAGGGGTGCAACGTGACCGTGCCTTTCAAGGAGCAAGCCTTCGTGCTGGTGGAGCGGCTGAGCCCCAGGGCCAAGCGGGCGGGAGCGGTCAACACCATCAAACTGACTGATGATGGTGTGCTGCTGGGTGACAATACCGACGGCGCCGGGCTGGTCGCCGATCTCAAGGCTCACGGAGTGAACCTTGCCGGTAGCAGGATCCTGCTTCTGGGGGCCGGTGGCGCAGCTCGTGGTGCCCTGGCCCCCCTGCTGGCGGAAGCGCCGGGCGAGATCGTCGTGGTCAACCGTACCCATGCCAAGGCGGAACAGCTGGCTGTGGAGTTCAGGGATCTGGGCAGCATCACTGCTCAATCCTATGAACAGCTGGTGGGGCCGTTCGATCTCATCATCAATTCCACCTCAGCGAGTCTGCAAGGAGAGTTGCCACCTTTGGCGCCAACCCTCATCCACCCGGACATCGCGATCTACGACATGATGTATGGCGCAACGGACACAGCCTTCATCGGCTGGGCCAAACAACATGGCGCGCGCCATACCATGGATGGATTGGGCATGCTGGTCGAGCAGGCTGCTGAGGCCTTTACCGTATGGCGAGGGATCCGGCCCGGCACCAAGCAGGTATTGAGAGAGTTGCAGCGCAATCTGGGCGTCGTGTGAACCAGCTTGTGCGTTCTATTGGGCTGTCGGCAGGTCTGATGTAGAGATTCTGCATCTCTGGATAAGGGCTCCCTCGTGATGCGGCACGGCACGTGTGATGTGAAACGGTCGTTCTGCGGTGGGTGTGTGGCAGAACAGGTGCCATTTTTATAAAACCATTGCATAACAATAAGTTACTTTTACTTTGCCGTCACTCGCAGAATTTTTTTGAGTTTTTTCTCAAAGCAGCGGAACTTCTGTAACGGACTGCTGACTAACTGGATAGTTGAGGAAGTGCTAGCTAGTCACCTTTATAACTCCCCGGTATTCGTACTGGGGATTTTTTTATCTGCATGAAAATTATGAATATTTTTTTTCTTCCCTATCTTTGAAACTAAATTACATAAATTACTTTCACTTTCTGCTGCTTTGCTGTACAGTTGTCGGCGTAGGGTACAGAGGTAAGATGTTCTATCTTTCAGACCTTTTATTTCACGTAATTGAATGTGGCTGAATAGCAGCCCCGATGAGTCATCGTCGGGGCGTTTTTTTATGAGTAACATTTAGAGTAAATGCTTTAATTGTTGCCGTTCTTTGTTAGAATGAAGGCGTTTCTTGAGGAAAACCAATCGTCTTTGTTCTCGAGAACTCGCTTTTTCCCAAATTTTTGAACTCTTTTCTTCAGGCCGGTTTGCAATGGCAAGACCGGCCTCATTTTTATCCCTATATTGGCTCATCGTGTAATTAAATTTCAGTTTCGTTTGTTACAGCCTTCAATTTTGATTTTTTACTCGATATCCATGAAAACGGTATCATGTTGATGATTAGTTAATTCTTTTCGCGTCGAAATAGGCTATCAGTATGATTTAAATATATTTTTTGAGGTTATTCTTCAGAGATGGCGAAGGCGGGGAGGAAGGGCTCGGAGATGGGGGGATCATGAAAGCCTTTCAATCAGCGGAGGTCCAACTCCGCCAATTGCAGCCAGGGAGAGGAGTCGTTTACTCCTCGTTCTGATGATCTTCGTCGTCTGCCTGGGCGTTGTCTGCTTCGGATAGATACCAGCCGCTTAGGGTCTGGGCCAGCTTCTCGACGCCGATATTGGTCAGAGAAGAGAATGCTTCAACCTGGATCTGCGGGCCCAGTTCTGCCACCGCCTGACGAACCTTGATCACCTGGTTGTTGCGGGGCCCCGGGCTTAACTTGTCCGCCTTGGTCAGTAACAGCATCACCGGCAGTTTACGGTGTGAACTCCATTCCAGCATGTTCATGTCGGTTTCCTTGAGCGGATGGCGGATGTCCATCAGGATCACCAGCCCTTTCAGGGACTCCCGTCGCTGCAGGTATTCAGCCAGTGACTTTTGCCACTTGAGCTTCATTTCCAGCGGAACCTGGGCATATCCATAGCCAGGCAAGTCAACCAGGCGTTTGCCCGGCTCCAGCTCAAACAGGTTGATCAGCTGAGTACGGCCAGGGGTCTTACTGGTACGCGCCAGGTTCTTGTGTTTGGTCAAGGTATTCAATGCAGACGATTTGCCAGCGTTGGAACGACCGGCAAACGCAATCTCGACACCCCCATCATTTGGCAGGTGGCGGATGTCGGGTGCGCTGGTCACAAAATGCACCTTATTGAAATTCAGAGTTTGTGTATCCAACGTAAATTCCCCATAGAGATAGAGGGTTATAGAGTTACTTTTTTGTGAAATAGTGTAAAATGGCGTCGCTTGAACGCGTTTATTTTAACATGCCTTCAGCGGCATGGGATCTGGAAGCCTAATAACGAGAAAGTTGGAACGCCATGAAGAACCTAGTCATTACACTTGCTCTGATGGTTGGCGTAACTGGGATGGCACAAGCCAAGGGCGATGCCGCTGCGGGACAAACCAAGGCTGCCGTCTGTGCGGCCTGTCATGGACCGGACGGCAACAGCCCAGTCGACATGTATCCCAAGATTGCTGGTCAGCACGCATCATATATCAAAAAACAATTAGTTGAACTGAAGGCTGCAGCTTCTGGCCAAACTGGTCGGGTTGCGCCCGTCATGGGACCCATGGCGTTGCCGTTGTCCGAGCAGGATATGGACGATCTTGCCGCCTATTTCTCCAGCCAGAAGGTGACGCCGGTTGCCGTGCCCGATGATGTGGTTGCCGCAGGCAAGGCGCTTTATATGGGGGGAGACATGGAGCGAGGCCTGGCCGCCTGTACCGCCTGTCATGGCCCACGGGGTTCCGGCGTCGAGCAAGCGAAGTATCCCAGCCTGTCAGGGCAGCATCCCGCCTATATCAAGGCCCAGCTCACCGCTTTTCGTTCGGCGACCCGCGACAACGATCCCAATGGCATGATGCGGGATGTGGCCAAGAAGCTGACGGATCAGGACATCGAGGCGCTCTCCAAGTATGTGGCGGGGCTTCACTGATATAGCCTGTTAGTTATCTTGTTGAAAAGAACAGGGAACCATTGTGTTCCCTGTTCTTTTTTGAGGTTGTAGCGATCGCCCGTAAACAGCCTGCGTTGCTGTAAGAGATCTTCTATATACGGGGCTGGTCGTGTCGGAAAGATTGCTCACGTATATTTTTTATGTTTTTTTTTCAATGAATTAAGAAATAGAACATCACTTTGTACCAGTTCGAAATGTGCTTTGGTTGATTGAGTCATCCGGCGAAGAAGTTACAGTAGGCAATCAGGATTGGCCGGAGAGAGGGTGCAAGACCCGTCTTCGGTTTGACAGGATGTCGGCTCGGAGCATGCGATGAGCAATAGATGCAAAAAGCCAGGATGGTGACCGCCAGGGATGAACGGGGCTGCGGGAGGCAACCACCCCGATGGGAGGCAGGATGTCGCCGGTTTGGGTTAGACAAACAAACACACGCACACTCAGGACTGGTCAATAAGGATCAGGATGATCCAACGAAATGATGCGCCGTGGTTCGCCCAGGGATAAGGCGATTGGCTACCAGGGAATGGAACTCGCATGATGGAAAAAGGCAGCTTCGGCTGCCTTTTTTCTATTGGGTCATTAACCCGCCAAGACATTCTGTGTCAAAATACCAGCAACATGCCCAGAGGATGCCGATCCTGCGGTGTTCAGCGGCCCAAAGTGGTCGAATTGGTGCGGGATCCCACTCTTGTTCCATATTTACTGTTCCCCGCTTCAGCATCCTCCCCGGACGGCACGCTCCGGGGGTTTCCATTCAGTTATTTGTCGGAGTCATTCATGTCGGCCAAACAACCCAACCGCAAGCCTACCGGCAAGCGCAAAGAATCAGATGCCAGTGCCCAGGAAGGTCGTGAGCGCAAGCGCGCCGCCAAGCGCAAGGGCCTGAAGGCGGGCTCCCGCCAACAGGTCGAGCAGGCGGGCAAAAAGAGCGGCTCCAAGCAGGCCAAGGATCCACGCATCGGCTCTCGCAAGCCCATCGCGCTGATTGCCGACGAGAAGGGCAGCAAGCCGGTGGCGACCAAGCCTGCGAAAGAGAAGCGGGTGGTGATGACCCCCGAGCAGGAGCTGGCGTCCATCGAGAATGATGATCGCCTCAATGCCTTGCTGGATCGTCTGGATGCCGGTGAAACCCTGGAGGCCGCAGAGCAGGCATGGGTCGATCAGCGGGTTGACCGTTATCAGGAGCTGATGGACGAGCTCGGTATCATCGACAACGACGATGACGAAGATGGCGACATGGATTTTGATGATGCCGATTTTGACGAGCCGAGTCAGCCTGCCTCCGAAGAGGAGCTGTGGGAGCGTTTCTCTCAGGCGGACTACCAGCCTGAAGCCAAACCCGAGCCGAAGAAAAAGTGATGAGTGGATGGATGCTGGCCGCCCTGTTGGGTGGCCTGATTTTGCTGGGGCTTGCCGTCTATGCCGGCACCCTGATGGCGCGCCTCAAACGCCAGCAAGAGATGCAGCAGCACGCCATTGCGGCCCGCAACGAGCGGATCCTGGAGAGTGTCAGGGTGATCGCCCACGCGGTACGAGATGGTCAGTGCGACTACTCAGAAGGCGCCATCCGGCTGACCAATCTGCTGGATGCCTTGCAAATAAAGGGGGGCCGCGCCTTTGCCACCGAGTTCCCGGGGCTCTACGGCCTCTATGAGAAGGTGAAGGAAATGCCGACCCATGAGGCGAGGCGGGCACTCAAGCGCAATGAAGTGATGAAGATGGATCTCGAACGCAGCGGCTACGAGGCCGAGCTGGAGGCGCAGATCCTTGAGGATGTCGCCAGACTGAAGGATTTTCAGTTAAGCCGGTGAGCCCATGACAAAGACAGAGGAAGCAAGCGTGCAAGCAGAACAGATTGTGTGGGATCAGGCCCTGATCGAAAAATACAACTACAGTGGTCCGCGTTACACCTCCTATCCCACTGCGCTGGAGTTCAACGAGGGGTTCGGCTATCCGGACTTTGTCCAGGCAGCGGGCCAGTATCCTGCACGCAATCTGTCGCTCTACGTGCATATCCCCTTCTGTCACAAGCTCTGCTACTACTGCGGCTGCAACAAGGTCATTACCCGGCACCAGCACAAGGCAGATCAATACCTCGACTACCTCGAACAGGAGATCAAGGCCCAGGCCCCCCTGTTCAAGGAGAGACTGGTCACCCAGCTGCACTGGGGTGGCGGCACACCCACCTATCTGAGCGAACCCCAGACTCGTCGCCTGATGGCCATGTTGCGGGAGCACTTCCACTTCGCCGAGGAGGGGGAGATCAGCATCGAGGTGGATCCCCGCGAGATCGAATTGTCCATGCTGGATGTGTTGCGGGAGCTCGGTTTCAACCGCATCAGCCTTGGCGTTCAGGACTTCAACAAGGCGGTCCAGGTCGCGGTCAATCGGGAGCAGGACAACGACTTCATCCGCGCCATGCTGGTTCGTGCCCGCGAGCTGGGGTTCCGCTCCACCAATCTGGATCTCATCTACGGTCTGCCGCACCAGAACCGGGAGAGCTTCCATCACACCCTGGAAGAGGTGCTCAAGACCGACCCGGCCCGCCTCTCCATCTTCAACTATGCCCACCTGCCGAGCCGTTTTGCCGCCCAGCACAAGCTGAAAGAAGCGGACATGCCGGCGCCGCAGGAGAAGCTGGCCATGCTGCAGGACACCATTGCCTTCCTGACCGGCCAGGGTTATCAGTTCATCGGCATGGACCACTTTGCCAAGCCCGATGACGAGCTGGCCGTCGCCCAGCGCGAGGGCAAGCTGCATCGCAACTTCCAGGGCTATACCACCCAAGGGGATTGCGATCTGCTGGGGCTGGGGGTCTCTTCCATCAGCATGATGGGGGATGCCTATTCCCAGAACCAGAAGGATCTCAAAACCTACTACGCCCAGGTCGAGTCACTGGGCCATGCCCAGTGGAAGGGGTGCTCCCTCAATCGGGACGATCTGATCCGCCGTGAGGTGATCAAGCGCCTCATCTGCGATTTTTCCCTGAACTTCGCCGCTGTGGAGCAGGCCCACGGCCTGGTGTTCAAGGAGTATTTTGCCGAGGATCTCAAGCTGTTGCAGACCTTCATCGACGACGGTCTGGTGCGCATGACCGAAGAGGGGCTGGAGGTGGTCTCCACCGGTCAGCTGTTGATCCGCAACATCTGCATGTGCTTCGATGTCTACCTGCGCAGCAAGGCGCGCCAGCAGCAGTTCTCCCGGGTGATCTAGGCCGGGCAATGTCGTGGGACAATAAAAAACCGCCTTTCGGCGGTTTTTTTATTGGGTTTTACCCCTGCTCAACGTTGAGCCGCACGGGCACTCAGCTCGGCCTTCTCGGCTTCGCTCAGGAAGGCCAGGATCAGGCCGTTCTGCTGGGCGGTGCGGATTTCGCTCACCGTCATGCCGGCAGCGGGGGCAGCCACCTCGTATTCGTGAGGCAGGTCGATCCCCTCCACCGCCGGATCGTCGGTATTGAGGCAGGCCAGCACGCCAGCTGCCAGGAACTGGCGGATCGGGTGATCGGC
Organism: Aeromonas sp. PrichA-15; assembly: GCF_017939245.1. Classification (NCBI taxonomy): domain Bacteria; kingdom Pseudomonadati; phylum Pseudomonadota; class Gammaproteobacteria; order Aeromonadales; family Aeromonadaceae; genus Aeromonas; species Aeromonas sp. PrichA-15. Next base: position 50,428 of record NZ_JAGKRH010000051.1, read on the forward strand.
CAGACTCGCCACTGTGGTGGTCTGGAGGTTGGAGGTGAGGCAGGACTCGATGCCGATGCGGTGTTCGGCCAGATAGGCCATCAGGGCCGGATCCTGGATGGCCTTGACGCCGTGGCCGATGCGCTCGGCTCCCAGCTCGCGAATGGCCTGCCACATGCTCTCGGGGCCGGCGGCTTCACCGGCGTGCACGGTGACCCGCATGCCTGCATCCCGCACCCGGCGGAAGTGGTCGGTGAAGAGCTCGCCCGGGAAGCCCAGTTCGTCGCCGGCCAGATCGATGGCAACCAGGCGATCACGATGAGCCAGACAGGCATCCAGCTCCTGCTTGCACTGCTCGGTGCCGAATGTTCGGCTCATGATGCCGATGAGATTGGTCTTGATGCCGAAGTCACGGCTGCCTGCGGCCACGCCGTCGATGATGGCTTCGACTACGCCCTGCGGGTGCAGTTTGTGGGTCATCGCCATGTAGGCCGGGCTGAAGCGCAGCTCGGCATAGTCGATCCCGGCACGCAACAGATCTTCCACGTTTTCGTAGGCGACCCGGCGGCAGGCATCGTAGTCGGCCAGCACGGCCACGCCCCAGTCCAGTTTCTTCAGGAAGGCCACCAGACTCGGCTCGTTCTCGACGATCTGCACGTGTGGGCGCAGGGCCTCCAGTTCATCGGCTGGCAGTCGGATGTTGTGCTGACGTCCCAGCTCGAGAATGGTCTGCGGGCGGATGTTGCCATCCAGATGGCGATGCAGGTCGGTCAGGGGGAGGGATCTGTCAATCATGGGGCACCTTCTGCGAGTCGGGTTGGAAAGCCTGCCATTCTAGGCGGGGCGCCTGAAAAAGATACCCCGTTTGCAAGCAAACGGGGTGTGATTGGTCAGGCTTTCCCTCAAGGCGTGATGGGAATCGTTTTTCCCGCAGGCTCAGGGAATGTCGAGCTCCTTGAGCTTGCGGGTCAGGGTATTGCGGCCCCAGCCGAGCAGGCGGGCTGCCTCCTGCTTGTGACCATGGGTGTGATCCAGTGCCGTCTCCAGCATGATCCGTTCGAACTGGGGCATGGCATCCGCCAGGATATCGGTCTCCCCCAGCGCCAGCTTGGCGGCCACCCAGTCCTGCAACTGCTGCTGCCAGCCACCGGTCAGGGCTGGCTGGCCCGGCTCGGCGGTGCTAGTGATGGGAGTCAGCAGCTCGGTGGGCAGATCGCCTACCAGCACCTCCTGGCCCGAGGCCATCACCGTCAGCCAGCGGCAGACGTTCTCCAGCTGGCGCACGTTGCCCGGCCAGGGCAGGCGGCTGATGTAGGTCTGGGTATCCGGGTGCAGGCTCTTGGCCTCCACGTTCAGCTCCTTGGCGGCTCGCAGCAGGAAGTGCTGGGCCAGCTGGGGGATGTCCTCCCGGCGCTCCTTGAGGGCCGGGATATGGATGCGGATGACGTTGAGGCGGTGGAACAGGTCTTCCCGAAACTCGCCGTCGGCGACCCGTTTCTCCAGATTCTGGTGGGTGGCGGCAATGATCCGCACATCCACCTGCACCGGTTGGTGGCCACCAACCCGGTAGAACTGCCCGTCCGCCAGAACCCGCAGCAACCGGGTCTGCACGTCCAGCGGCATGTCGCCTATTTCGTCGAGAAACAGGGTGCCACCATCGGCCTGTTCGAAGCGGCCGTGACGAATGTTGTTGGCGCCGGTGAAGGCTCCCTTCTCATGACCGAACAGCTCGGATTCGATGAGATCTTTCGGGATGGCCGCCATGTTGAGGGCGATGAAGTTCTTGTGGGCCCGGGGGCTGTGCTTGTGCAGGGCATGGGCAACCAGCTCCTTGCCGGTACCGCTTTGACCGTTGATGAGCACCGAGATGCTGGAGCGCGACAGCCGGCCGATGGCGCGGAACACCTCCTGCATGGCAGGGGCTTCGCCGATGATCTCCGGGGTGGTGGTGGCTTCCTGTTGGCGAGCCTTGCGCTTGGTCCGCTGCTCCTTGAGGTGGTTCTCGGCCCGGCGTACCAGGGTGACCGCCTCGTCGATGTCGAACGGCTTGGGCAGGTATTCGAAGGCGCCGCGCTGGTAGGCGTTGACCGCGGAGTCGAGGTCCGAGTGGGCCGTCATGATGATGATGGGCAGATCGGCTTGGCGGCGATGGATCTGCTCCAGCAGGCTCAGGCCGTCGATGCCCGGCATGCGAATATCCGAGAGGATCACGTCCGGTGAGCGCATCTCCAGTGAACTCAGCAGGGCTTCGCCGTCGGCGAAACTTTCGCATTCGAAGCCTTCGCTGCCAAGGGTGCGCTCCAGAACCCACCGGATGGAGCTGTCGTCATCGACGATCCACACTTTTGCTGTCATGAGGTTCCCTTACTTGCGAAGTGGTAAATAAATGGTGAATTCGGTGTGGCCCGGCCAGCTGATGCAGTCGATGCGCCCCTTGTGCTGATCGATCAGGTTCTGGGCGATGGAGAGGCCCAGGCCTGTTCCCCCGTCCTTGCCGGTGATCATGGGATAGAAGAGGGTGTCGCGAATGGCGTCGGGAATGCCGGGGCCGTTGTCGATGATCTTGATTTCGGCCGCCAGGCGATAGCGCTGGCCATGGATGGTGATCTGGAAGGCGGTGCGCGTCTTGATGCGGATGAGGCCGTCCTGATCCCCAAGGGCCTCGGCGGCGTTGCGCACTATGTTCAGGAACGCCTGTTGCAGCTGGTCCGATTCCATCTCGAATTCGGGGATGCTGGGGTCGTAGTCCCGCTCGATGCGGATCTGCGGCGGCAGCTCCAGGTCCACCAGACGGCGCACCTGCTCCAGCACGGAGTGAACATTGTGCATCTGGTGACGGCCGGGACGCTGGGGACCGAGCAACCTGTCGACCAGCACCCGCAGGCGATCGGCCTGCTCGATGATGATGCCGGTGTATTCACGCAAGGCCGGGTCGGGCAACTCCTTTTGCAGCAGTTGGGCCGCGCCGCGCAATCCCCCCAGGGGGTTCTTGATCTCGTGCGCCAGGCCGCGCACCAGCTCCTTGGCGGCCTGCTGCTGGGCGTGTTGCTGCAGCTCCTGGCTGATCTTCTTCTGCTGATCGATCTTGCGCAGTTCTACCACCATCAGTCGCTGTTCATGATCGGCCATGGGGCTGACGCTGATCTCTACCAGCCTGGGCTCCCCCTCCACCACCAGGGTGACTTCGCTGTCGGTGAAGCCCTGCCCCGAAATGAGGCACTGTTTGAAACGCTGCAGATCGAGAGAGATGTGTTCCAGCAGGTGGGGCAGTTCGATGCCGATCAGTCGTCGTTCGCTGAGGGAAAGCAGCTGCTCTGCCGCCGGGTTGACGAATTGAATGCAGAGACGTTCATCCATGAGAATGACGGCGGTCAGCAGGTTGTCCAAGAGTGTCTTGGCGTTGTCCGAGCGGGTTGGCACAGGTTTCTCCCTAAAACGGTGCTGTACACCTAGAATGCACCAATATAGTGCATCAAGTTTACCCGCATCGGTGCGTCACATCACCCCTAATTGGCCTTGGGGGAGGCTCTGGGAGCCTGATTCACCGACGCCCTGTGCAGGTAAAAGGTGGTTGGCTTAGATTTAGCAAGGATCGTACCGTCTTTGGCGAGCAACTCGAGCCGTGCCTCATAGGCGCCCCTATCGAGGTTTTCCACCCGTATGGCCAGGCTGTTGTGAACCAGGGGCACCGCCTTGCCGTTCAGGATCAGACGCACATCGTATTGCACCGGGACCTGGGGAGAGATCTCGCCCTGGAAGACGATGTTGCCGGTATTGTCGCGCAATGTGCTGCCCGGTTCCGGAGAGATGAGGTCGATCTCCAGGGGAGCGGCTTCCAGGGCTTTCCTGGCATCGACACCGGTCAGGCTGTTGAAGTTGTCCACCTGGACCGAGTGGGGGGCTGTGCCGATGAGCGGCGAGACCCGCAGGTCCACCTCTTTTGCGCTCTTGCCGGGAGGGGGGGCATCGGTGTAGTGGGTCACCCCCTGGGGATCGACCCAGGAGTAGACGCGGGCGGCCTGTGCGGAACAGGAGGCCATCAGCAGGAGGCTCAGCAGCCAGGGTACAGTGTTCATCCATCTCTCCTTGACGGGGTTCACCTTAATCCTATCAGAGAAAAACCACGGGGTCGGGGTGTGAACAGCCGAGGGTGGTACGGCTCCGTGAACGGGATCATCTTTCTGTACGATCGTGCCCGTTTGGCGGTATTTCCGTTGCCAGAATGAAAAAAACCCGCCAGATGGCGGGTTTATCATGGGAAAGCGGATTAGACGGAGTAGTACAGCTCGAACTCCAGCGGGTGCGGAGTCATGCGCACGCGGTCAACATCCTGCTGTTTCAGTTCCAGGTAGGAGTTGATGAAGTCATCGCTGAACACGCCACCACGGGTCAGGAACTCACGGTCTGCATCCAGTGCGGACAGCGCTTCGTCCAGGGAACCGGCAACGGTCGGCACTTCAGCGGCTTCTTCCGGCGGCAGATCGTACAGGTTCTTGTCCATGGCATCGCCCGGATGGATCTTGTTGATGATGCCGTCCAGACCGGCCATCAGCTGGGCAGCGAAGGCCAGGTACGGGTTGGCAGCCGGATCCGGGAAGCGTACTTCGATGCGGCGGGCTTTCGGGCTCGGCACGACCGGGATACGGATGGAGGCAGAACGGTTGCGGGCGGAGTAGGCCAGCATGACCGGTGCTTCATAGCCCGGCACCAGACGCTTGTAGGAGTTGGTGGTCGGGTTGGCGAAGGCGTTGATGGCCTTGGCGTGCTTGATGATGCCGCCGATGTAGTGCAGTGCCATCTCGGACAGACCGCCGTACAGGTCGCCTGCGAACAGGTTGACGCCATCTTTGGCCAGGGACTGGTGGCAGTGCATGCCGGAGCCGTTGTCACCGAACATGGGTTTCGGCATGAAGGTGACGGTCTTGTTGTAGGCGTGGGCCACGTTGTGGATCACGTACTTCAGGACCTGTACTTCGTCAGCCTTCAGGGTGAGGGTGTTGAAGCGGGTTGCGATCTCGTTCTGACCGGCGGTCGCCACTTCGTGGTGGTGAGCTTCGACGACCTGGCCCATCTCTTCCAGCACCAGGCACATGGCAGCACGGATGTCCTGGGAGGAGTCAACCGGGGCAACCGGGAAGTAACCACCCTTGACGAACGGACGGTGACCCTTGTTGCCGTGCTCGTAGTCGGTACCGGAGTTCCAGGCAGCTTCTTCGGATTCGATCTTCACGAAGCTGTGGCCCATGGTGTTGGAGAAGGTGATGTTGTCGAACATGAAGAATTCCGGCTCCGGCCCGAACAGCACGGTGTCAGCGATGCCGCTGGACTTCAGGAAATCTTCGGCACGCTTGGCGATGGAGCGCGGATCGCGGTCATAGCCTTGCATGGTGGCGGGTTCAAGCACGTCACAGACGATGTTCAGAGTGGTCTCTTCGGTGAACGGGTCCAGTTTGGCGGAAGCCGGGTCCGGCATCAGCACCATGTCAGACTCGTTGATGCCCTTCCAGCCGCCGATGGAGGAACCATCGAACATCTTGCCGTCTTCGAAGAAGTCTTCGTCAACCTGGTGGGAAGGGATGGATACGTGCTGCTCTTTACCCTTGGTGTCGGTAAAACGCAGATCAACAAACTTGACTTCGTGTTCCTGGATCAGGGCCAAAACGTTCTGGGCTGACATGCTAAGTAACCTCCGGTGTTAAAACTCTTTGGGTGAATGCGTCGTCACATTCACATAAGCCAGTATCGTGCCAAGTTTGTGACAGCTTGATTTCAGGGCACTTGCACCGTTTCAGGCTGTCGAGAAACCCGTTCTCATGCCGGTTGCTGCATTAAAGTGGTGCAACCTTGGATCGTTTTGGTGCGCCGAGATGGTGCACCAGCGTATCCAGGCCATCTAAGCAGCCTTTTGCTGCGGGGTCCATGATCCTGATCCTTTGTTGTGTGTGAATGTGTTGCAATTCTGCTAGGCAGATCACAAAGGCGAGAGTACAATTAGCGCCCAATTTTACCCGGTGATTTGAGGCGAGAATGTTAGAGAATTTACGCAATATTGCGATTATTGCGCACGTTGACCACGGCAAAACGACTCTGGTTGATAAGCTGCTGCAGCAATCCGGCACTCTGGATCGCACCAGCGAAGGTCAGGAACGGATCATGGACTCCAATGATCTGGAACGGGAACGTGGCATCACCATTCTCGCCAAGAATACTGCGATCCGCTGGAACGACTACCGCATCAACATCGTGGATACCCCGGGTCACGCCGACTTCGGTGGTGAAGTTGAGCGCGTGCTCTCCATGGTTGACTCCGTGCTGCTGCTGGTCGACGCCGTTGACGGCCCGATGCCGCAGACCCGTTTCGTGACCCAGAAGGCGTTCGCCCAGGGTCTGAAGCCCATCGTGGTCATCAACAAGATCGACCGTCCGGGTGCTCGTCCTGACTGGGTAATGGATCAGGTCTTCGATCTGTTCGACAACCTGGGTGCCACCGATGAGCAACTGGACTTCAAGGTTGTTTACGCCTCTGCACTGAACGGTTGGGCCACCCTGGATCAGGACGTCCCGTCCGAGAACATGGAACCCCTGTTCCAGGCCATCGTCGACAACGTGGAAGCCCCGAAGGGCGACGTTGACGGTGCCTTCCAGATGCAAATCTCCCAGCTGGACTACAACTCCTACGTGGGCGTCATCGGTATCGGCCGCATCACTCGTGGTCGCGTCAAGACCAACCAGCAGGTCACCATCGTCAGTGCCAACGGCAAACCGCGTACCGGCAAGGTCGGTCAGGTGCTGGGCTACCTGGGCCTGTCCCGTACCGAAGTGACCGACGCGCAAGCGGGCGACATCATCGCCATCACCGGTCTGGGCGAGCTGAAGATCTCCGACACCATCTGTGACAACAGTGCCGTCGAAGCCCTGCCGCCGCTCTCCGTTGACGAGCCGACCGTGAACATGACCTTCCAGGTCAACACCTCGCCGTTCGCCGGTAAAGAAGGCAAGTTCGTCACCTCCCGCAACATCCTGGAGCGTCTGAACCAGGAACTGGTCCACAACGTGGCCCTGCGCGTGGAAGAGACCGAAGATCCGGACAAGTTCCGCGTCTCCGGCCGTGGTGAACTGCACCTCTCCATCCTGATCGAAAACATGCGTCGCGAAGGTTACGAACTGGCGGTATCCCGTCCGGAAGTTATCCTGCGTACCGTGGATGGCGAACTGCAAGAACCGTTCGAAACCGTCACTGTGGACGTGGAAGAAGCGCATCAGGGTTCCGTGATGGAGCAGCTCGGCCTGCGTAAAGGCGAGATGACCAACATGACCCCGGATGGCAAGGGTCGCGTCCGTCTGGACTTCATCATCCCGAGCCGTGGCCTGATCGGCTTCCAGACCGAGTTCCTGACCATGACCTCGGGTACCGGTCTGCTGTACCACACCTTCGACCACTACGGTCCGCACAAGGGTGGCAGCATCGGTGAACGTCAGAACGGCGTGCTGATCTCCAACGCCACCGGCAAGGCTCTGACCTTCGCCCTGTTCGGTTTGCAAGACCGTGGTCGTCTGTTCATCGGTCACGCGACCGAAGTGTACGAAGGCCAGGTGATCGGGATCCACTCCCGCTCCAACGACCTGACCGTCAACTGCCTGAAAGGCAAGCAGCTGACCAACATGCGTGCCTCCGGTACCGACGAAGCCCAGGTGCTGACTCCGCCGATCCGCATGACCCTGGAGCAGGCTCTCGAGTTCATCGACAACGACGAGCTGGTCGAGATCACCCCGAAAGCCATCCGTATCCGCAAGAAACTGCTGACCGAGATGGATCGCAAGCGCGCCGGTCGTGCCTGATCGATAGCTGTTCATCGACAGACCAAAGAGAGGCCTTATGGCCTCTTTTTTATGGGCTCGACATGAGGGCGCATGGGGCCTGAGCTCGATGGAGGCGCATCCGGCCGGTCTGCGGGTGGCCAAATGACCACCCTATCTGACACAATGTCTGCATGATCACGCTTACGAGAAACAAGATGCAGCAGCAGATCCGCGGCCGTCTGGCCCATGCACTCTCCTTCTTGCGCCACGATGGTGCCCACTTCGCCCAGTTTGTCTGGGGCCGCTTCCAGCAGGACAGATTGACGGTGACCGCCGGTTACCTGGCCTATGTCACCCTGCTCTCCCTGGTGCCCATGATCGCCGTGGTGTTCGGCATGATGTCGGCCTTTCCGGTGTTCCAGAGCCTGAAGCAGGCGATGGAGCAGTTCGTCTATCACAACTTCGTCCCCACCGCAGGGGAGATGCTCAAGGAGTACATCGACGGCTTCGTGGCCAACGCAACCAACACCACGGCCGTCGGTATCGGTGCTCTGATCGTGGTGGCCCTGATGCTCATCTCGGCCATCGACAAGAATCTCAACTACATCTGGCGGTCCACCCGAAGCCGGCCCTTGGCCCAGGCATTCGCCATGTACTGGATGATCCTGACCCTAGGCCCCGTGCTCATCGGGGCCAGCATCGCCATCTCCTCCTACATTCTCTCGCTCAGGTTGTTCGCGGCTGACAGCCTGTTCGGTATTGGCTATCTGCTGCTGCGCAGCCTGCCGTTCCTCTTCTCCGTGCTCACCTTCCTGCTGATCTATACCGTGGTGCCCAACTGCCGCGTGCGGCTGACCCACGCCTTCATCGGTGCCCTGGTGGCGGCCACCCTGTTCGAGCTGGCCAAGCGCGGCTTTGCCATCTACATCACCAACTTCCCCTCCTACCAGGCCATCTATGGCGCCCTGGCGACCATTCCCATCCTGTTCGTCTGGGTGTATCTGAGCTGGCTGGTGGTGTTGCTGGGGGCCGAGACCACCGCCTGCCTCGGGGAGTACGAGAAGCCCGGTGCAGAGGAGCTGGCCTGACGCCGGCCGGCCATCACACCGGATCCCGGCACAAAGACGTTGGCCCGGGCAGGGCATTTATTGGTAGCATCGACGACCGCTCATCCCGCAGGATGGGCGGTCGTGCTGTTTTGAGAGGAGAGGGATGTGATTGCACTGATTCAGCGGGTCAGCGAGGCCAGCGTAACGGTAGAGGGAGAGGTGACTGGGGCCATCGGCCAGGGGTTGCTGGTGCTGCTCGGGGTGGAGCAGGGGGATGACGAGGCCAAGGCGGACAAGCTGCTGCACAAGGTGAGCGGCTATCGCATCTTCTCGGACGAGAACGGCAAGATGAACCTCAACGTGAGCCAGGTGGGTGGCAGCCTGCTGGTGGTCTCCCAGTTCACCCTGGCGGCGGATACCGGCAAGGGGATGAGACCCAGCTTCTCCGGTGGCGCCCATCCCGCAGATGCCGAGCGACTCTATGAGTACTTCGTAGCCCGCGCCAGGGAGAGCGGCGTGCCGACCGAAACCGGCCGCTTCGCCGCCGACATGAAGGTCAGGCTGCTCAACGACGGCCCCGTCACCTTCTGGCTGCAGGTATAAGGGTGGCAGGCAGGGCAGGCCTCACCGGAGGGCAGGACGCGATGCCTGCACACTTCGCAGGTTCTTCACCCTGCCGGTGCTCGCCCGCCCAGGCTAAGCTGACGGGTCGCGTGCAGGATGACGTTGCGGTAGCCGGGCACGTCGTGGACGTGGGTCGGGCCTATCCACTCCTCTGCCAGTCGCAGAGCCTGTGCCTGTTCGAGCCGGGTGCGGGGCAGCAGATTGATGATGAGGGTGCCGCTAAGGCGGCTGGCCAGTGCCTGATAGAGCGGAGCCTGGAACAGCAGCAGGGGGTTGCCGTCCTGGCTGAACAAGTCCAGCAGCACCAGATCGTAGATCTCCTGGCTCTGGTGCAGGAAGTGCAGCGCATCGGCGTGATGCAGTCGAGGTGAGCCCCCTGACGAGGGGAGGAAGAACTGCTGGAACAGGGTGAGGATCTCGGCATCCAGATCCACGCAGTCGTGGTGGGCATCGGGCCAGCGTGCCGCCAGGTGACGGGTGAGATCCCCTCCGCCCAGCCCCAGCTCCAGGATCCGGCTTGCCTGCTTTGGCAACTGCTCCGCGATGCTCCGTTGATGAGGCAGACAGAGGCGGGCCGGTTGGTGGAGGCTCATGGCGGATTGCACCACGCCGTCCATTTCCAGCCAGCGATGACGGGCATTTTCAAGCACCGAAACGCGGCGTTCGGGTTTGGCGCTGAGGTGCAATAAGTGATCGGCTTGGTATGCTTGCAGATTGAAGTCCATGAATTTGCACGGCAAGATGGCTTTCGACCAGTGTAACTCAAGGATGTTGTTATGTACCGGGTGGTCACCCCCCAAACGGCAGCCGAGCTGGATACCTACTACAGGCTGCGCCGGGAGAAATGGTTGCGTCAGTCCTTCCATCTGCCAGTCGGCGCACACTCAAGGATCGCTTTATGTACCGGGTAGTCACCCCAGAAACACCAGCTGAGCTGGATGCTTACTATCAGTTGCGCTGGGAACTACTGCGCAAACCCTTCAATCTGCCCCTGGGCTCCGAGCGTGACGAGTACGATACCGTCGCCATTCATCGGCTGATGCTCTCACCCGACGGAACGCCCATCGCCGTGGGTCGCCTCTTTGTGGGCGGCGATGAAGCCCAAATCCGCTTTATGGCGCTGCGACCCGAATTTCGCGGCCAGGGGCTGGGCGCCCGCATGGTGGAGGATCTCGAGCAGCTTGCCCGCGACGAGAAGGTGAAACGGCTGGTGATGAACGCCCGCCAGGAGGCGGTGGAGTTCTATCGCCGCTGCGGCTTCCTCGAGGTAGGGGAAGGCCCCGTCTCCTTCGGCCGCATCCCTCACCGCCAGATGATCAAGTCCCTGAGTCCCATGCAGACCATCCAGTACCGTCCGGAGTGGTGCCAGGATCTCACCACCCGCTGGTCGCGGGGCATTCCCATCAGCGAGAAAATGGGGGTGCACATCACCCACTACGATGGCCAGACCTTCCACCTCAAGGCCAACCTAGCGGCCAATCTCAACGTCCACGACACCATGTTCGCCGGCAGCATCTACAGCCAGTGCGTGCTAGCGGGCTGGGGTCTCATCTGGTTGCAGCTCAAGGAGGCAGGGCTGGGAGGGGATACCGTGCTGGCCGAGGGCAACATCAAGTATTACCGGCCGGTGAGCGAAGAACCGGAGGCGCGGGTGGCCCGGGAGGGCATGCCCGCCGTGCTCGAGCCGCTGAGGGGCGGAGAGTCCGCCAAGTTCAGCCTGCGGGTGCAGCTGTTCAGTGGCCGCAAGCTGGCGGTGGAGTTTGTCGGTCAGTATGTGGTACTGCCCATCAAGCGCGGCGCACGCTGATCCCTGATGTTCACAGCAACAAGGCCTCTTCGCGAGGCCTTGTTCGTTATTGGGCGGCGGGTGGCCGTGGGCGCCAGAGCGGGCCGCTTCGTCCCTGGGCGGGGTAGCGCACACCCGCCTCCCAGCCACAGGCGTCCTGTCCCGTGGGGAAACTCCAGCCCAGGTCGGGCGCATTGAGGGGGCCGCGCCAGCGGGCGAGCAGCTCGGCGCAGCGCCCCTTGTTCAGGACCCCGAGGTCGAGCTGCCACTGGTCTGCGGCCAGGTCGACACCCCCTTGCAGCGCCAGCAGGTGGGTGATGGTGGAGGCGCCACCTTGCTCGATCCGCACCTTGCCCTGCTCCGCCCTGGCATCCAGCCTGATCTGATAGAAGGGGGTGTCTCCGCGTTGCATCGCCTGCCACAGCGTCTGCGGTGTCAGATCGGGGGGGGTCTGCTCCCTGAACCAGTCATCCAGCAAGGGGTCGATGCCGACCTTGTCCCAGAAGGGATCCTTGCTCTCCAGGCTCAGGCTGCCCTGAAGGGTCCGGCGCCAGTTGGCCGTCTGCTCGCCGGGCTGCCCGTTGAGGTCGGCTTGCAGATCTGCCGCCAGATCCACCTTGCCCGCGAAGGAGACGGGGGAGTGCAGCAATTTGCCCCACTGCTCCAGATCCAGCTGCTTGCCCTGCAACTGCAGGCGGCTCTCCTGCCCGGGCGTCCTGCCCCACTGGCCGCTCAGGTTGAGGGAGCCCTCGTCGGGCAGGGAGGTGGCGAGGGTGTTGAGCTGCCAGGAGCTGGGGGTCAGCTCGCCATCCAGGGTGCCGTTGCGGGCACTGAGACCGTCCCACACCAGCTCGAACCACTTGCTCTCGATGCGGGCGCGCCCCAGCAGGGGGCCTGGCTGGTTGCCCCGCAGGGCGAGATCGTTCAGGTAGAGTTGCCAGCCGGTCAGGGAGAGGGGCAGGGTGTCGTCGAAAGAGAGTACCTTGAGCTTGTCGAAGGCCAGTTTGCGGATGTCGATCTGTTGCGGGCGCCAGCCCTGCCAATCCTGCCACCACCCCTGGGGCAAACTGATGTCCATGCCGCTCAGGGCCAGTTCCTTCAGGACGAGCTTCTGCTGCTGGGTGTCGAGGGCCAGCTCGACGTTGAACTCCCCTTCGTATGCCTTGCCTCGCAGCTCGGCATCCAGCTGGCGGGGGGAGAAGGCGAGCTTGCCCTCGACGGCCTCAAGCTGGAACAGGCCGCGGCCCATGTCGCCCAGGGTGCCCGCCAGATAGCCGCTGGGCTGGCTGTCCGCCTGCCAGTCGAAGGCGGTGAGCTGGCCGTTGAAGTTGTTGAGGGAGAGCTCCTGATCGATGGCATTGATGCTCACCTGGGCAAGCTGACCCCTGTCCAGGGTGATGCGGCGCAGGGGGAACTCGCCAGGGGGGATGTCACCAAGCTCGAGGCGCATGGCGCGGGCCTTGAGATCGTGCAGTTGCAGGCTGCGCTCTGGCCAGTTCAGCACCATGCCGGTCTCGAGCAGGCCGTCGAACAGGTTGGTGGTCAGTCTGTCGGTGCTGAGCACCTGCCCCTCCAGCCGCCCCTTTAGGCTGAGACGGGCCAGGGTGAACATGGGGGTCTCCAGCTGGTTGATGCCCAGGGTGAGGTTGGCCTGGGGCTGGCGTCTCGGGTCGATCAGTTCCCAGTCACTCAGGGACGCACTGAGGCCGCGCAGGGTCAGGGCCTCGCTCTGCAGGCTCAGGTTGTCGATGGTGCTGTCGCTGATGGTGAGGGAGTGAACCGGCAGGCTTGGCAACTGGTTGGGGAGCGGCAGCTTGATGACGGGACGGATGAGGTCCAGGTGGGCGATGCGCACATCCCGGTTCAACCAGTCGATGTGCTCGATCTCCAGATAGAGTTTTTCCAGCTGTACCGCATCCCCATAGCGCACCTGTTCCGCCAGCAGGGTGTAGGGGTGCAGCGGATTGAACACCAGTCGGCCTATGGTGACGGGCACCCCGGTCTGCTGGCTGAGCCAGTTGGCGATGGGGCCTTTGGCGCGCTCGGCATCGAACAGGCCGAGACCGACCCAGACAAAGAGCAGCAGGAAGGCAAAGGTGTAGAGCAGGCCGCGGAGCCAGGAATTCATCAGTGCTTTCCTCCTGTTTCTGTTGCTTGGTCAGGCATTCGAGTAGTGATCCCGTAGACCGAGCCAGCATCGTATCAAGGGTTCGACATGGCTCGGGTGTTTATCCATCAGGCAAGATGACTATCTTCTGCATCTGCCTTGGTCAAGCATTGGAATAGTGGTCCCGCAGGCCCAGCCAGCATCGCATCAAGGGTTCGACATGGCTCGTGTGTTTATCCATCAGGCAAGGTAACCCTCTTCTGCATCTGCCTTGGTCAAGCATTGGAGTAGTGGTCCCGCAGGCCCAGCCAGCGGCGGATCAGGGGCTCGACATGAGCCGGGTGTTTGTCCATCAGGAAGCGCGCCATCTTCTGCACCTGAGGGATGAGCGGCTGGTCGCGCACCAGATCGGCGATCTTGAGATCGGCCAGACCGGTCTGGCGGGTACCGAGCAGCTCGCCTGGGCCGCGCAGTTCCAGATCCCGCTGGGCGATGAGAAAGCCGTCATTGGTTTCCCGCAGTACCCCGAGGCGGCTCTGGGCGGTCTTGGACAAGGGGGCATGATAGAGCAGCACGCAGTGAGAGGCCACCGACCCCCGCCCGACCCGGCCGCGGAGCTGGTGCAACTGGGCCAGCCCCAGCCGCTCCGGGTTTTCGATGATCATCAGGCTGGCATTGGGCACATCCACCCCCACCTCGATGACGGTGGTGGCGACCAGCAGTTGCAGTATGCCCGCCTTGAACTCCTCCATCACCCGCTGTTTCTCGACGGGGCGCATCCGGCCGTGTACCAGGCCGATGTGCAGGCCGGGCAGCAGGGTTTGCAGCTCGGCGGCAGTGTCTTCGGCGGCCTGGCACTCCAGCACCTCCGACTCCTCGATCAGGGTACAGACCCAGTAGGCCTGCTTGCCCTCCTCGCAGGCGAGTCTGACCCGTTCGATCACGTCCTGGCGGCGACTGTCCGGCAGGGCGACTGTGGTGATGGGGGTGCGGCCCGGTGGCAGCTCGTCGATGATGGAGGTATCGAGGTCGGCATAGGCGGTCATCGCCAGGGTGCGGGGGATGGGGGTGGCGGTCATGATGAGCTGGTGGGGATGCACCCCTTCCCGCTCTCCTTTTTCTCGCAGGGCGAGGCGCTGATGCACGCCGAACCTGTGCTGTTCATCGATGATGACCAGGGCGAGGCGCTGGAATACCACCTGCTCCTGGAAGATGGCGTGGGTGCCCACCACCATCTTGACGCTGCCGTCTGCGATGGCGGCCAGCGCCTCTTCCCGCGCCTTGCCCTTCTGCTTGCCCGCCAGCCAGCCCACCTTGATGCCGAGCGGCTCCAGCCACCTGGCGAAGTTGATGGCGTGCTGTTCGGCCAGCAGCTCGGTCGGGGCCATCAGCCCCACCTGGCAGCCGTTGCCGATGGCCTGCAGGGCGGCCAGCGCCGCGACCAGCGTTTTACCTGAGCCCACGTCCCCCTGCACCAGCCGCATCATGGGGTGGCTCTGCTGCAGATCCCGGCCGATCTCCGCCACCACCCGGCTCTGGGCGCCGGTGGGGGTGAACGGCAGGGCGCCGAGCAGCTGCCGGACCAGCTCGGGAGCGGGTTTGAGGGCACGGGCCAGCTGGGTCTGTGCCTGGGCGCGCACCTTCAAGACCGAGAGGTTGTGGGCCAGCAGCTCTTCCAGTACCAGCCGCTGCTGTGCCGGGTGTTGGCCGCTCTCGAGCAGGGCCAGCGCCACCGAGGGAGGCGGGCGGTGCAGCAGCTTCAGGGCGGCGGCGAGATCGATCTGCTGGGGATAGAGGCCGGCAGGCAGCAGCTCCTCGACCCCGTAGAGGTCGAGCTGGGCCAGGGCCTGATCCGTGAGGCTGCGCAAGGTGAGCTGGCGCAGCCCCTCTGTGGTGGGGTAGACGGGGGTGAGGGCCTCTTCGGTCTGGCCGGCCTGCTCCTCGCCGAGCAGCTTGTACTCGGGGTGGGCCATCTCCAGGCCGTACTTGCCGGGACGTGTCTCGCCGAAGCAGCGGATAAGGCGGCCCTGGGCCAGGCTGTTTTTCTGGGCAGCGGTGAAATTGAAGAAGCGCAGGGTCAGGCTGCCGGTGCCGTCGCTGATACGGCACACCAGCATGCGGCGGCGCCCCATCACCAGCTGGGTGTCCTGGATCTCGCCCTCGACGGCACCGTGCAGGCCGGGCGGCAGATCGCCGATGGGCCACACCTGGGTGCGGTCCTCGTAGCGCAGGGGGAGGTGGAACAGCAGATCCTGCACCGTGGCCAGCCCCAGCCGCTCGAGTTTCTCCAGCATCTTGCTGCCGACACCCTTGAGGCTGTCGAGGGAGATTTTATCCAATTTCATCAATTAGATGCCCGAAAACACTGTAAATATGTCCAGATGATAGGGGTTGTTGCGGCCTCGATGCAAGCCGCGTTGTGCCGTTCCGGGCTGGTGGGCAAGGGAGCGGGGGGAGGGTCATCCATGAAAAAGGCCTGCCGGAAACGGCAGGCCTTTTCACTGACGGGGCGCCCTGGCGGTCAGATGATGCGCTTGAGCAGGAGGTGAGCCTTGACCCTGTGGATCCGGGCCAGCAGCTTGCGCACCTGATCCGGGTAATCCTTGATCTGCTCTATCTGGTCGAAGTGACTGATGCGGCGGGTGTGGGCCAGGATGTTCTCCCGCTCCGCACTGAACTGCTCGCGCAGGTGATGGTGCTGGTCGTGTACCAGCAGGCCGTTCTCCAGATCCAGCGCCCAGGCTCGGGGATTGAGGTTGTTGCCGGTGAGCAGGGCCCACTCCTCATCCACGAAGATCCCCTTGAGGTGATAGGAGTTCTTCTCGCAGCACCAGAGCATGAGGTTGAGCCGGCCGTTGTCGATGTGGTGCTGGTTGCGCTCGGCAAACTTGCGCAGGTTGGTCTCGTAGAGATAGGGCAGACCGCCGATGGTGGAGAACTTCTCCTCCGGGGGGATGAAGAAGTCGTTGGCGGTCTTGTCGCCCACGACGATGGTCACCTTGCAGCCGCGTTTGAGCAGCGCCTCCACGTCCTTGTTCAACTCCTTGGGGGGGTTGAAGTAGGGGGTGCAGATGAAGATCTCCCGCTCGGTGGCCCGCACCAGGTTGCGGATCATCCGGTTGAGCTGGTTGCCCCGCTTGCCCAGGCCCACCATGGGGGTCACGGCGATCTCCCGATCGTTGGGCTGGATGCTCTCGAAGCGGTACTGGCAGAGGCGCAGACGCTGCTTGAAGCGGCGGATCGGTCCCTTGAGCTGCTTGGCGCCGGGGATGCCGGTGCGATCCAGCCGCTGGACGGCCTCGCTGCCGAGGAAGACGTCATCCACGTAGTTGACCATGCTGCGGGTCAGTGCCGGGCTGTGGATCTGGTGATAGCGATCGAAGCGGTAGCGCTCCTGCTGGTGCAGGTAGATGTCGTTGAGACTGGCGCCGGAGTAAAGCAGGGTGTCGTCGAAGATGAAGCCCTTGAGGTGCAGCACCCCGAGCAGCTCGCGGCCCTTGACCGGCACGCCGTAGATCTCGATCTGGTGTTGGTGGCTGGCGGCCATGGCCTGGTACATCAGGTGGTTGCCCCCCTGCTTGCCCTTGCCGATCAGGCCGCGCTGGGCGCGGTGGAAGTCGACGAACACCTTGATGTCGAGAGAGGGATTGCGCTGCTTGGCGGCATAGAGGGCGGAGAGGATCTCCCGTCCCGCCTCGTCATCCTGCAGATAGAGCGCGATCAGATAGATGCGCTGGGTCGCATGGGCGATGAGCGACAGGATCCGGCTCTTGAAGTCTTTGGCGCTGCTGAGTATCTGGAACTGATCCGCGGCAACCGCGATCTGGGGTAAGCGGGTCAGCAACTGTCGATAATGTGCCGATGAATGCATAGAGAAGCCTGAAATCACGGGATGAAGCGTTCCACTCGGGGCGAAGAATAGGCAATTCTAGCAATCTGTGGCGATGGGCCCAAGCAAGAATCCG
Source organism: Aeromonas sp. PrichA-15 (assembly GCF_017939245.1). Classification (NCBI taxonomy): domain Bacteria; kingdom Pseudomonadati; phylum Pseudomonadota; class Gammaproteobacteria; order Aeromonadales; family Aeromonadaceae; genus Aeromonas; species Aeromonas sp. PrichA-15. Next base: position 67,738 of record NZ_JAGKRH010000051.1, read on the forward strand.
TAAAAAGTCGGTGCAATATCACATCGGGGCCGACGGATGCGGCCCCGATGTGTTTTCGTCAGAGGATGGCGCTGGCCGTGGCCACGATGAGGAAGGCGATGGTGCCGAGCAGGGTCTCCATCACGGTCCAGGTCTTGAGGGTGGTCTTCTCGTCCATGTTGAGGAAGCGGCTGACCAGCCAGAAGCCGGAGTCATTGAAGTGGGAGAGCACGGTGGCACCCCCGGCGATGGCGATGACGATGAAGGTCAGGTCCAGCTCGCTCAGGCCGGTGGTGGCGGCCACGGTCGGCGCCATCAGGGCGGCGGTGGTGGTCAGGGCCACGGTGGCGGAACCCTGGGCAACCCGCAGCGCGGCGGATACCAGGAAGGCCGCGAGGATCACCGGCATACCGGTATCGGAGAGGACGTCGGCCAGCGCGGTGCCGATGCCGCTCGCCCGCAATACGCCGCCGAACATGCCACCGGCACCGGTGACCAGGATGACGGCGCAGACCGGTGCCAGGGCGTCGTTGCAGAACTTCTCGAGCTGCACCTTGCCCTGGCTCTGGCGGAACATCCAGAGGGCGTACAGCACAGTGATGAGCAGGGCGACCGGGGTCTTGCCGACCATGCGCAGCACGTTGACCCAGTCCGCACCCTTGTCGATGACGCCCATGACGCCCAGGGTATTGAGGCCGGTATCCATGAAGATGAGCACCAGCGGCAGCAGCAGGATGGAGATCACCTGGCCGAAGCTCGGCGCCTTGTCGGAGATCTGCTCGGCACTGGCGGTGAAGCTCGGGGGCAGGGGCAACTCAAACTTCTTGCCGGACCAGAGCCCGAACAGGTAGGCACCCAGATACCAGGTGGGCAGCGCGACCAGCAGGCCCACGACGGTGAGCAGACCGATGTTGGCACCCAGCAGCTCGCTGGCGGCCACCGGGCCCGGGTGGGGCGGCAGGAAGGCATGCATCACCGCGAAGGCGCCGGCGGAGGGCAGGGCATACTTGAGGACGGAGCCGCCGAACTGCTTCGCCACGCTGAAGATGATGGGCAGCATGACGATGAGGCCGGCGTCGAAGAAGATCGGGAAGCCGAACAGCAGGGAGGCCACACCCAGCGCGAAGGGGGCGCGGTGGGAGCCGAAGCGGTTGATCAGGGTATCGGCCAGTACCTTGGCGCCCCCCGTCATCTCCAGGATCCGGCCTATCATGGCGCCGAGGCCGACCAGCAGCGCGACCGAGGCCAGGGTGCCGCCGAAACCGGTCAGCATGGTGGGGATCACCTGGTCATAGGTGACCCCGGTGGCCAGGGCCGTCAGCATGCTGACCAGGGTCAATGCCACGAAGGCATGTACCTTGAATCGCATGATCAGCACCAGCAACATGACAATGGCTCCGCCCGCTACCGAGAGCAGATAGGCGACATCGGGTGTGTTCATTGCTCCGTCCATAAAATTGTCCTCAAATGGTTCTAGTTGTTGTTCTGCACATTTCTGTGCTGCACTTCACATTGCGAAACGTTACCGGTAACATGTTACCGGTAACGTGGTAGCTTAGAACCCATCAGGCGAACGTTTTTTGAAAAGTGAGAGAGAGGTCAAATAATGGCGGGCAAGTGCATTATCGTGATGGGTGTGTGTGGCAGCGGCAAGTCCAGCATCGGCCTCAAGGTGGCCAATGCCCTGGGGGCCAAGTTCATCGACGGCGATGATCTGCACCCTCGCGCGAACATCCAGAAGATGGCGGCGGGCAACCCGCTCAACGACGAAGACAGGGCCCCCTGGCTGGAGCGGATCCGCGATGCGGCCTACAGCCTGGAGCGCAAGAACGAGCTCGGCGTCATCGTCTGCTCGGCCCTCAAGAAGCAGTACCGCGACCAGATCCGCGAGGGCAACGACTCGGTGAGTTTCCTGTTTCTGGATGGCAGCCAGTCCCTCATTCTCGAACGGATGCGGGCACGGCAGGGCCACTTCATGCGCGAAGCCATGGTACAAAGCCAGTTTGATACCCTGGAGCGACCGGATGGCGAGCCCGGCGTGTTTCGCATCGATATCGACGGGACCTTCGAACAGGTGGTCGACCGTGCCGTCACCGCGCTGACGCAGGCGCAATGAGCCATGTCGCGCGCCCGGCTGCGGCCGACCGCGCCCGTATATAGAGTTGGAGAGAAAGCTATGACCCATCCCGTGATCACCCAGGTGACCAACCGCATCCGCGAGCGCAGCACCGCCCGCCGTGCCCGCTTCCTGGCCCGCATCCAGCGCCAGGCCGATCAGGGCAAGACCCGCGCCTCCCTCTCCTGTGGCAACCTGGCCCACGCCGTGGCCGCCTCGAGCTGTGACGAGAAGGGGCGCATCCTCGACATGACCCGCGCCAACGTGGCCATCGTCACCGCCTACAACGACATGCTGAGTGCCCATCAGCCCTATCAGGGCTATCCGGACATCATCAAGGGCGCCCTGGCGGAGCTCGGCCACAGTGCCCAGGTTGCCGGCGGCGTGCCCGCCATGTGCGACGGCGTGACCCAGGGCCAGCCGGGGATGGACATGTCCCTCTTCTCCCGGGACCTCATCGCCCAGGCCACCGCGGTCTCCCTCTCCCACAACACCTTCGACGCCACCCTGCTGCTCGGTATCTGCGACAAGATTGCCCCGGGCCAGATCATGGGGGCGCTTTCCCACGCCCACCTGCCCACCGCCTTCGTGCCTGCCGGCCCCATGGCGAGCGGCATCAGCAACGACGAGAAGGTGAAGGTGCGCCAGCAGTACGCTGCCGGTGAAGTGGGCCGTGACGCCCTGCTCAAGATGGAGTGCGGCGCCTACCACGCGGCGGGCACCTGCACCTTCTACGGCACCGCCAACACCAACCAGCTGGTGTTCGAAGCCATGGGCCTGATGCTGCCGGGCTCCGCCTTCGTGCATCCGCACAGCGAGCTGCGCCACGCCCTCACCGAGGAAGCGGCCCGCCGCATCAGCGCCATGATCCCGGGCTCCCCGGCCTATCGCCCCCTGAGTGCGGTGATCGACGAGCGCGCCCTGGTCAACGGCCTGGTGGCCCTGCTCGCCTCCGGCGGCAGCACCAACCACAGCATCCACATGGTGGCGCTGGCCCGCGCCGCCGGGCTGGAGCTGACCTGGGACGACCTGAGCGATCTCTCCGACGTGGTGCCGCTCCTGGTGCGCATGTACCCGAACGGCCCGGCGGACGTCAACGCCTTCGAACAGGCGGGGGGCGTGCCCGGCCTGATGCGTCGTCTGGCCGAAGAGGGGCTGATCCACATGGATGCCACCCCGGTCTTCGGCGAGATGCAGGACTACCTCAGCCGTCCGGCACTGGTGGATGGCAAGCTGGTGTGGCAACCGGTGGGCGAGAGCGGGGATCCGAGCGTGCTCTCCCCCTCTGGCAGCGAGTTCCAGGCCACCGGCGGCACCAAGCTGCTGGCGGGCAACCTGGGCCGCGCCGTGGTCAAGGTTTCCGCCGTCGCGCCCGAGTATCGAGTCATCGAGGCCCCGGCCCGGGTCTTCTCCTCCCAGCATGCGGTGGAGGCGGCCTACAAGGCTGGTGAGTTGAACCAGGACGCCGTCATCGTGGTGCGCCACAACGGCCCGGCCGCCAACGGCATGCCGGAGCTGCACAAGCTGATGCCGGTGCTTGGCAACCTGCAGAAGGCGGGTCACAAGGTGGCTCTGGTCACCGACGGTCGCCTCTCCGGCGCCTCCGGCAAGATCCCGGCCGCCATCCACGTCACCCCGGAAGCCCTGCACGGCGGGGCCATCGGCCTGCTCGCCAATGGCGACCTGCTGCGGGTGGATGCCGAGTCAGGCCGCCTCGACTGCCTGACCGATTTGAGTGGCCGTACCCAGGCCGAGATCGACCTCACCCTGGAACAAGAGGGGTGGGGCCGTGAACTGTTCAGCGTGATGCGTCGCGCGGTATCGAGCGCCGAGTGCGGCGCCACCATCTTTGACTAAGGAAGAGCTATGCAGAACTGGAAAGTGACCCCTGCCGAGGTGTTTGCCGCCTCCCCCCTGGTACCCGTGATGGTCATCAACGACCTGGAGCAGGCCCTGCCGATGGCCAAGGCGCTGCTCGACGGCGGCATCTCGGTGTTCGAGATCACCCTGCGCACCCCGGTGGCGCTGGACGCCATCGCCCTCATCGCCAAGGCGATGCCGGATGCCATGGTCGGTGCCGGTACCGTGCTCAACTGCGCGCAGTTTGATGCCGCCGTCGCTGCCGGTGCCCGCTTCGTCATCTCCCCGGGCATGACCCCGGCCCTGCTGGCCCACGCGGCCAAGAGCACGGCGCCGCTGATCCCGGGGGTGGCCACCCCGTCCGAGGTGATGCAGGCGCTGGAAGCGGGCTACGACCACCTCAAATTCTTCCCGGCCGAGGCGAACGGCGGCACCAAGGCACTCTCCGCCATCGCGGCGCCCCTGCCCCAGGTGAAATTCTGCCCCACCGGCGGCATCGGCCCGAAAAACGTGGCCGACTACCTGGCGCTGAAATGTGTGGCCACCGTCGGCGGCTCCTGGATGCTGCCGGCAGACGCCGTCAAGAGCGGCAACTGGGAGGAGGTGACCCGCCTCTCACGGGAAGCGGTTGAATTGGTTAAACGCTAAGCAAATATCGTTTAGAAAAATTAAACAGGCCACCCCCGGGTGGCCTGCTGTTTTTCCGCCCCCGGAGGGGGTGGGCCGTTTGCTTCCGGCCTTGCCCTGGCTTAAGGTCGGGGGCTGCCCCTCTCCCCTGGAACCTTTATGTCCTGTCTGCATCCATCCTACCCGCAAGGGCACTTCACCGCGCTGCACTGCCACCCCCATGCCCAATACTGCTATCTGCACGACGGGGGCGGCATCATCACGGGGCGAGGGGAGGGAGAACTGCTGGTGGCGGGCCAGATCTGCTTTATTCCGGCGGGGTGGGAGCACGAGTTTCGCGTGCTGCGCCGCTCCCGACTCTCCCTCCTCTATGTGCCGACGTCGGCCCGCACCGCCTTCGGCCCCTTGCAGGCCAGCCCGCTGCTGGCGGGCCTCTTCGCCCGCCTGCCCGAGCTGGCCGAGGGGGAGGTGAAGGGGGCCTATCTGACAGTGCTTTGCCAGGAGCTGGAGCGCGCCGACCCGCTCGCGGCGCGCATTCCCCTCACCGGGGAGCTGGACCCGCGCCTGCTGCGGGTGCTGGACAGGGTGTGCCAGGCACCCGCCATCCATCTGACGCTGACGGCGCTGGCGGCAGATTGCGGCGCCTCGGTGCGCACCCTCAACCGGCTCTTCCTCCAGCAGCTGGGGTGCAGCTTTCGCCAGTGGCGGGAGCAGGTGGTGCTGGGACGGGCGCGCCAGTTGCAGCACCGGGGGCTCACGCTGGCCCAGATCGCCGATCGGCTCGGCTACGAGGATCCCGGCGCCTTGTCCCGCGCCCTCCAGCGCCTTGCCCGGCGCGAACCGGCGGCCTGAGGGCGCATTGTCTGCCTTCCTGCCCGCCATGGCGGTGTCTGCGGGTTGCCGGCAGTCAGCACCGTGAGCCGATATCCGCATCCTCCTTGCTGCCTGCCAGCAGACAGGTCACCTCGTCGGTGTGGCAGATCCGGTCGCCGCGAAAGGTGAAGAGGCCGCTCACCTTGCAGACCAGGGTGCCGCCGTCCTGGCGGGTGGCCCGTACCACATGGGTCGAGTGTACCCGCGCCCCCTGCGCCAGGGTGGCGACAAACTCGATGCTCGCCCCGGCCAGATGGCGGCGCAGTGTGGCGATGTGCTGGTGAAACGCCGGGTAGTCGAGCCGCTCGCCGTTCACCTCCTGGCAGTAGTCGGGGGTGAACCAGGCGTCGAGCTCCGCCAGGGGGAAGGCGGGATCGCAGATGACGCGCTGCAGGCAGGCTTTCAATCGTTCGGTGTGGTGCATGGTCTGCTCCTGACAGGGTGGATGGAGGAGCCAGCATAGGCCAGGGGGCGGCAAGGGGAGAGGGGAGAAGGCGCCATCATGGCGGTCGAACGCGCCATGATTGCCGGGGATCAGCCGAGGCTTTCCCCCTCATAGAGGGAGAAGCCGATGTCTTTGCACCTGGTCGCCAGCGGCTGGCCGCCGAGGCGGGCCAGCAGCATGATGGCGGCTTCGCGACCTATGGTCTCGCGGGGGGTGACGATGCTGGCGAGCTTGGGGGTCATGGCGTGGCCGATGTCGAGGGCGTTGCTGCCGGCAATGGCCACCTGCTGGGGCACCGGGATCCACCTGGCCTGGCATTGCAGCAGGGCCCCCACCGCCAGGTCGTCGTTGGTGCAGAACAGGCCGTCGAGATCGGGGAAGCGCGCCATGGCCTGGGCCAGCAGCTCTCCCCCCAGGGTGAAGCTGGAGGATTGCTCCGTCAGCAGGTGCTGGCCGGTCAGACCGAAATCGGCCATCGCCTGGTAGTAGCCTTCCATTCGCAGCTGGGTGCGCACGTCGAGCCGGGCGCCGAGGTAGATCACCTTGCGCCGTCCCCGGCGCAGCATCTCTGTTACCATGGCCCGGGCGGCGGCCCGGTGATCCATGCCCACCACCATGTCGATGGGGGAGAGGGGCAGATCCATGGTCTCCACCACCGGGATGCCGGCGGTGGCGATCATCTTGCGGGTGCGCTCGGTGTGCTGGGTGTCCGAGAGGATGAGCCCGTCCACGTTGTAGGAGAGGAGCGAGGCGATCTGCTCCTCCTCCCGCTCCGGGCTGTAGCCGTAGTGGGCGAGCAGGGTCTGGTAGCCGGCGGGCCGGGTCACCGCCTCGATGCCGTGGATCACCGCCGAGAAGACTTGGTTGGAGAGGGAGGGGATCAGGATGCCGATCGCCTTGCTGGTGGCGTTCGACAGCATGTCCGGCGCCCGGTTCGGGATGTAGCCGAGCTCCTCCACCGCGGCGGCGATGCGCTCGCGGGTTCCTTCGGCCACGGCGGACGGGTCGCGCAGGTAGCGGCTGACGGTCATCTTGGTGACACCGGTCAGGTCGGCAATGTCCTGCAGGGTAGGGCGGCGCTTGCGGGTGTCATTCATCTGGGGATCCGGCAAAAAATGTTACACGTAACATTACCGTTTTTGCACGGCAATGTCAGCATATGACGCCATCAACAGGGGGCAGGGGATGATCAAGGGCAGGTGCTTCGAGGGGGTCCACTTCGAGCAGCAGGAGGTGGAGGGGGAGCAGTTCCAGGGGTGCCGCTTCATCGGCTGTCACTTCTCCTGGCTCGATCTCGGGGAGAGCCGCTTCGTCGACTGCAGCTTCTATGACAGGGAACGGGAGCTGGGATGCCTGTTTCAGGGCTGCGATCTGCGGGAGGCGAGCTTCCTGCGCTGCGATCTCACCCTGGCGGACTTCGGCCGCAGCCAGTGTCTTGGGCTGGAGATGCGCGACTGCCAGGCCATGGGGATCAACTTCGCCCATGCCAGCTTCGCCAACCGGATCACCGCCAAAAGCTATTTCTGCGAGGCCCACCTCACCGGCAACAACTTCAGTTACGCCAACTTCGAAAGCTGCCTGCTGGAGCGGTGCGAGCTTGCCGGCAACCGCTGGCAGGGGGCCAACCTGCTGGGCGCCTCCCTGGCAGGCTCGGATCTCAGCGGCTCCGAGTTCGGGCAAATCGACTGGACCAGCTTCAACCTGCAAGGCTGCGATCTGCGCCAGTGCGATCTGCCCGGCCTGGATCTGCGCCGGGTCGACCTCGCCGGGGTGCGGATCAATGAAGATCAGCAGCAGGGGCTGCTGGAGCAGATCGGGCTGGTGGTCTTCCCCTGAGCGGGGTGGAAAAGAGGTAATACCAATCGGATTAAACATTAGGTCAGTTTTATCCAATCTCGGCTACAAAGTGACATCACCCGCTCCACATCGGCAATAAAGTGCTTCCAGGCCGATGTGCAGGCATCAAGGATGTCGTCGTAATCCTTGAAGCTGCGATTAG
>NZ_JAGKRH010000357.1:0-293 GCF_017939245.1 Aeromonas sp. PrichA-15
GCGAGACCGTCATTTGCAACAGACGGTCACCGTCGCCATAGCGCTCAAGTTCCGTGTATACCAGCCCCTTGCGTTCCGGGATGAGCCAGTGACGGTCGGTGTCTTCGGCCTGAATACGCAGCAACAGGTCGGCACCGAAGAAGCCTCTATCCAGCAGGGTCACTGACTTGTCCGGCAATGAGTGAATGAACTCGCTGGCCAGGGGGATTTCCCCTTTGCGGTACGGGCTGATGGCCGCGTTGGCAATGACATGCGAGCGGACATTCATGAGCGTGACCAACCGCAGCATCGGG
>NZ_JAGKRH010000358.1:0-310 GCF_017939245.1 Aeromonas sp. PrichA-15
GTGAACAGGGTATTGGGGCCAAGGCCCACCGTCTTGGCGAACGCCGACAAGGTGATCCCCTTCTCCACACTGGCGATCTGCTTGGCGAACTCCACCGCCGGGGCATCCATCGCCACCTTCTGTTCCAGCGCCATCTTCTGCTCGGCCAGCTCGGCAGCAAGGCGCAGTGCCTCCGGCAGGGTCTGGGGGATCATCATCGCGGGCTGGTGGGCTTGCTGCTCCAGCTCCTGCCAGCGGCGAATAATCCGGATCCGCAACTGGGCGCTGTAACCGGCCACCAGACAAAGGGTCTCGTCCTTGTCCAGCAACA
>NZ_JAGKRH010000359.1:0-293 GCF_017939245.1 Aeromonas sp. PrichA-15
ATTTTGCCTAGTTCCTTCACCCGAGTTCTCTCAAGCGCCTTGGTATTCTCTACCCGACCACCTGTGTCGGTTTGGGGTACGATGACTTGTAATCTGAAGCTTAGAGGCTTTTCCTGGAAGCAGGGCATCAATGGCTTCCGCACCGTAGTGCGTTCGTCTCGTGTCTCAGTGTTGTGTCTCCGGATTTGCCTAGAAACACCACCTACGCACTTTCACCAGGACAACCGTCGCCTGGCCCACCTAGCCTTCTCCGTCCCCCCATCGCAATTACAAGTCGTGCAGGAATATTAACC
>NZ_JAGKRH010000360.1:0-373 GCF_017939245.1 Aeromonas sp. PrichA-15
TCATTATTAGGCATATCAATGTGCCTTCATTGTATCGGCTGGTTCATTTGAAATCTTGAGTCAGGCTCCCCCTCAAGGCTTCTCGCCGTATGGTCTGGGGCAATTTAGTACTTAAATCAAAAACAAGCCATGAAGGCTGTCCGGCTAGGCTATAGCCTAGATTGACATCCGCGATGCAACCCTTAACTTGCTTGCACCTATCGTTTCCATGCTAAATAGCTGTTCCGAAGTAAGTATTCACCGGAACAGTATTGACACAGGAAAAATGAGACGATCGTCTCTTGATCCCACTTTCCTGCTTGCTTGATCCTGCTCCTTAGATACGCTCCCCCCATGAGCAAAAACACCATGCATTCCGCGGGAATGCCCACCA
>NZ_JAGKRH010000052.1:0-2921 GCF_017939245.1 Aeromonas sp. PrichA-15
GCGGCGACCAAACCAAGGTGATCGAGGTTACGGATCGAGATAGCGGGTGCGGCCATGATGATCTACCTGCAAAAGAGAGTAATAGATCAGAACGGCCGATCGCCGTCAAGCACTGAAAATAGCAAAATCAGGTGCGGAATGACGGTTTGAGTACGATGACGACTCATCAGGACGCAATGCTATTGTTAATTTACTCATATTTGGTCGTTATCCCATTCAAGGGTCTCATGGAGGAGCGCTGTCATGTTCTGGAATCAAAAAGCAAGCAAGGAAGCCAGTGAGCAAGCGGCAAGGGGGGTGGAACTGGGGGCATTTGAACAGGCTATCCAGTTGCAGGTCCCCTTCGTCCAGTTCACCCCGGCGGGAGTGGTCACCTTCGCCAACGCGCTGTTTCTCAAGATCGTGGGATTTGAACGCGACGAGGTGATCGGCAAGCATCACAGCACCCTCTGCTTCCCCGACGACGTCAATACCCGGGATTACGAGACCTTGTGGCAGGATCTGCGCCACGGCGTCTCCCGCAGCGGCCGCTTCATTCGCCAGTCGAAATCCGGCAAGGCCGTGTGGCTGGAGGCGACCTATTTCCCCATCGTGATCGACGGCAAGGTGGTGCGGATCGCCAAGGTCGCCTCCGACGTGACCCAGCAGCAATCCACCCTGGAGCGCACCCAGGCCCTGCTGGCAGCCCTGGACAAGTCCCTGGCGGTCATCGATTTCCAACCCGATGGCACCGTCATCACCGCCAACCAGAATTTCCTCAACTGCTTTGGTTACCGGCTGGAAGAGGTGGTCGGCAAGCATCATCGTCTCTTCTGTGACACCGAGTTCTACCAGAACAACCCCCATTTCTGGCAGGATCTCGGCTCGGGTGACATCAAGTCCGGGCTTTTCATGCGTCTGGGTCACCGGGGGGAGAAGATATGGCTGGAGGCCACCTACAACCCCATCTTCAACCACGAGGGCAAGGTGGTCAAAATCATCAAGCTGGCGAGCGACATCACCGAGCGGGTGGAGAAATCCATCTCCACCCGGGAAGCGGCCCAGAAGGCGTGTGCCATCGCCAGCGAAACCGTCGCGAGCGCCGCCAGGGGGCGGGAGGTCATCGACAGGGTGCTCGACACCTCCTCTCACATCAACACCTCGGTCAATGCGGTCAGCAAACAGATAGAGCAGCTCAACCAGCAATCCAGGAGCATCGAATCCATCATCTCCACCATCAGCGGCATCGCGGATCAGACCAATCTGCTGGCCCTCAACGCGGCCATCGAGGCGGCCCGCGCCGGGGAACAGGGACGGGGATTCGCGGTCGTGGCCGACGAGGTGAGGCAACTGGCGGCGCGCACTTCCAGCTCCACCAGCGAGATCGTCACCGTCATCAAGCACAACTCGGAGATCACCTCCCAGATCACCCAGACCGTCTCCGTCGTCTCCGACAAGGCGGTGGCAGGTCAGGAGCAGGCCACCATCATCGCCGACGTCATCAAGGAGATCATCGAGGACGCCAACTCGGTGTCGGACACCGTCAAGAGCCTCTCCATCTGAGCGACAGCTGCCAATGACAACGGGGGGCCCAGGCCCCCCGTTGTCATTGCTGTCCGCCCACCCGAAACCCGCTCAGCCATCCCCCAGGAGATAGTGTCTGGCTTCCTCGTCCGCCAGCGCGAGGGCGATGTCCCATAGCGCGGCGATGCAGAGCCCCTCCTCCTCCACAGCTTCCTCTTCCAGCGCCTCCAGGGCTCTGGCATCGGCCAGGGTAAAGGGGGGATGGCTCAACAGGCTTTTGGCCGCGGCCAGCAAGTGCATGTCGCTCATCGGTCGGCTCCTTCTTAGACAGCGTGTTTCCCTGCCCAGACTGTAGCCCAATGACGGCGACTCATCCCCCGGTGGCGACTGCCTGCGCACGCTTCCTGCCGGACGGCAGTTGGCCCACCCCGATGCCGGCCAGCACGGCGGCACAGGCCACCCATTGCAGGGCAGTGAGCGTCTCTCCCAGCAGCAGATAGGCGAGCAGCAGGGTAAAGACCGGTATGAGGTTCACATAGGCAGCCGCCAGGGTCACCTTCACCTGGGTCACCGACCAGTTGTAGAGCAGGTAGGCACCAAGTGTCACGAAGGCGCCGAGGAAGAGGATGACCCCCATGTCCTGCCAGGCCCAGCTCGCGGGCCAGGGCGCACTGAAGGCAAAGGGCGCGAAGAAGAGCATGCCGACGAAGGCCTGCAACGCTGTCAGTGTCATCACGCCGTAGCGGCTGGAGAGCTTCTTGAATACCACGGAATAGGTGGCGGCGCAGAGCATGGCGCCCATCTCCAGGCTGTTGCCGAGCAGGGCGTTGGGGGCGAACTCGTCTGCGCCCTCCCCCAACCCCAGCAGGGCGATGCCAACGATGGCGATGGCAAAGCCCAGCAGCTGGCGGCGACTCACCCGCTCTCCAAGCAGCACGAAGGCCACCAGAGCCACCATCAGGGGAAGCAGGGCACAGACCATACCGGCCTGGCCGGCACTGGTGTAACGCAGGGCGTTGACTTCAAGAAGAAAGTAGAGGCAGGGCTCAAGCGCCCCCATCAGGGCCAACCAGCGCCAATCCCCCTTCTGGTAAGTGACGCGGCCAAGCTGGCGGTAGCAGAGCAGCCAGCAACAGGACGCCACCCCCATCCGCATGAAGAGCACCTGACCGAAGGACCAGATTTCCAGCACATGTTTGAGGGCGATGAAGGAGCTGGACCAGAGCAGCATGGCCAGGGTCAGCGTCAGGACGGGTAAAGGGCGCACAATGCCTCCATCTTAAATGCGAAAGGGGACTCCCTCCGACGTAGGTGGGAGGGGAATTTCGCCGGGGCGTCAGCCCCGCTGGTTTTGAATGTATTGCTTGATCACCTCCAACGGTGCTCCGCCGCAAGAGCCCGCAAAGTAAGAGCGTGAC
>NZ_JAGKRH010000361.1:0-293 GCF_017939245.1 Aeromonas sp. PrichA-15
ATTTTTATAGCCAATAGTTCAGTACACCAACGGCTGCGCTGATAACCAAAATCTTGCGGAGAAAACTGCATGAGCAGCACCAGTAGGGTGACAATCTTGGCGATAGGTAAGACTGGGGCACGGCCAGCCGGTAAGGCTTCTAGCGCATCTATGCCTTCATCTCGATACCACCGAAGCCAACGACCGATGGTCGAGCGCGCAGCGCCGGTAAGGTGATGAACATCGGTGATCGTGCGTCCTTCATGTAACAGCAAGATGGCCATCAAGCGACGAGCATGTCCTTTATCACGGGT
>NZ_JAGKRH010000362.1:0-442 GCF_017939245.1 Aeromonas sp. PrichA-15
TTGGCATTTCCCCGAAAGGAGCCGCGTAACACCTTGCCATCAAAGGCAATGATGGGTTTGCCCTGATGAGTGCGCTGTTCATTGACCCAGCACAGCAACGCTTCAAGCAAGGTATCGATGACAATGCAGCGCAGAATGCGGGCAACAGTGTGACGCCGCGGGATGCCGTTGGCAAAGGGTCGATGCTGACGGAGCCAATCGATCTTTGAATCGCCATAGGTTTCGATGTCATTCCAGCCCTCGGCACCACTCATGATGGCACTGATGACAAGGAACATGACATCAACCAGGTTATGTTTACGATTGATCTCAGAGCGAGTTTCTTCGACAAGGGTAAGGTGTTCAATCAACGTCATAGCGCGTGCCTCCTGCATGGAGACGCGATTAGATCACAGACGATCTGCCTGTTCAAATTTCATTAACAAAGTGCGATCCCGCCCTG
>NZ_JAGKRH010000363.1:0-293 GCF_017939245.1 Aeromonas sp. PrichA-15
GAGGAGCTGGCCGAGGTGGATGTGGACTGGCTGATCGCCGAGCGCCCCGGCAAGGTAAGAACCTTGAAACAGCATCCACGCAAGAACAAAACGGCCATCAACATCGAATACATGAAAGCCAGCATCCGGGCCAAGGTGGAGCACCCGTTTCGCATCATCAAGCGACAGTTCGGCTTCGTGAAAGCCAGATACAAGGGGTTGCTGAAAAACGATAACCAACTGGCGATGTTATTCACGCTGGCCAACCTGTTTCGGGCGGACCAAATGATACGTCAGTGGGAGAGATCTCACTA
>NZ_JAGKRH010000053.1:0-37301 GCF_017939245.1 Aeromonas sp. PrichA-15
AACTACCCGATGCACACGAGTGTGCTGGAAGGGGTGAACAACAAGATCAAAGTGATAAAGCGCATGGCATATGGATTTAGGGACTCAGAATACTTTTTTCTGAAAATCAAGGCGGCCTTCCCCGGAAAGCCGCGATGAACCATAAATTCAAACAAAGAGGATACGAGGTGGATGGTGCGGTACAGCCTGTGAAGAAAATCCTAGAATGCCGCACTGCGGAGGAAAATTTCCAGTCAAAAGAGGGTCAGCAACAGGATGCCCGTCAACTGCGATAGCGAAGGACTTCATTCAGAGGCAGATATTTGCCTGGGTAGATTGGGTGGTGCGGCCGGAGGGAGAGATGACCAGATTTATCTGGGCATTTCCTGAACGACACAGCGTGATGGTGGCATTGGTACCCAGGCTGGTGCCATCAGGGCTGAAGGTAGTGGAAGTTCGATTGTTTGCAGCAGTCAGCGAGTCAGATAGCTGAGGGCTTCTTGCCAGGATCTGCTCACCGTTATTGAAAATGTCATTGCCATTACCGTCGACGAAAACGAGGAATTGGGTCGGATTGGCGGTGACACAATTGTCACTGGCATTGGCAAGGCACACAGTGACAGATTGCTGGTTGTCGATGGCTTGGCTACGAGCAAAACGCAGATATTTCAAGAGTGTGCGAGATTCAAATTTCAAGGCATTCTCATTGAGCAGGCTCGACATGGCCGGTGCACCAATGCCAAGCAAGATGACCCCCAGACTGACGGCGATCATCAGTTCCAGCAGGGTGAATCCTTTCTCGTCCTTGATCATGTCAATATCTCCCTCGATTAGTTACATCTTATCTCCAGACAGCCAGAACACCAGCGCAAAGCCCAAGTGTTGAGCTGGCACAGCCAGCGCCTTTTCTTTATCATTCCCCATCATTTTCGAATTCAAGATGCATCGCCATGGCAAAAGCCCTCTCTCTGATGCTTGCCCAGTTAAATCTGACGGTAGGCGCCATCGAAGATAACTGTGACAAGGTACTGGCGGCAGCAGCCCAGGCCGATCAGCAAGGGGCCGATCTGCTGGTTTGCTCCGAGCTGGCCCTGACAGGATACCCGCCTGAGGATCTGCTGCTGCGCGCCGACCTGATGATCCGGGTCGAGGCCGCGCTGTCCCGCATCGCGGCATGGCAGGGACAATGTGCCATTCTGGTGGGCCATCCCTGGCGCGAAGAGGGGGCGCTTTACAATACGGCGTCTCTCTACGAGCGCGGTCAACTGCGGGCACGTTATTTCAAACAGGACTTGCCCAACTACGGGGTGTTCGACGAGAAGCGCTACTTCACTGCGGCGACCGATACCTGTGTGGTGCCGTTCCGTGGCCATCAGCTGGGTTTGCTCATCTGCGAAGATCTCTGGCAGCCGGGGCCGGCGCTGGCCGCCAAGGCGGCGGGGGCCGAGCTGCTGCTCACCATCAATGCCTCTCCTTATGATCAGGAAAAACCCTGGATCCGCCGCGAGCTGATGGCGGAACGCTGCGATCAGACCGGCCTGCCGCTCATCTACCTCAACCAGGTATGCGGCCAGGACGAGCTGATCTTCGACGGCTGCTCCAAAGTGTTCAACAGCCAGGGCGAGCTGACCCACAAGCTTGCCCCCTTTGCCGAAGAGCTGGCGCTGGTGCGCTTTGCCGATGGTCAGCCGGTGAAGGAGCGGGAACCCGCCGCACCGCTGGAGCCGTTGGCCGAGACCTATCAGGCCCTGGTGCTGGCGGTGCGCGACTATGTCACCAAGAACGGTTTTCAGGGCGCCGTGCTGGGCCTCTCCGGTGGTATCGACTCGGCGCTGACCCTGGCCATTGCGGCCGATGCCATCGGGGCGGACAAGGTGCAGGCGGTGATGATGCCGTTCCGCTACACCGCCCAGATGAGCGTGGAGGATGCCAAGGAGCAGGCCGAGCGGATGGGGGTGGAGTTCAACATCATCTCCATCGAACCCATGTTCGAAGGCTTCATGACCCAGCTGGCGCCTCTGTTTGAAGGGACTGCCCGCGACACCACCGAAGAGAACCTGCAGGCCCGCTGCCGCGGCGTGCTCTTGATGGCGCTGTCCAACAAGCGCCGCCGTATCGTGCTGACCACTGGCAACAAGAGCGAGATGGCCGTGGGATACGCCACGCTGTATGGCGATATGGCGGGTGGCTTTGATGTGCTCAAGGATGTCCCCAAGACCCTGGTCTTCAAGTTGTGCGAATATCGCAACAGCGTGGAGTACGTGATCCCGCAGCGGGTCATCGATCGTCCCCCATCTGCCGAACTGGCACCGGATCAGGTGGACCAGGACAGCCTGCCCCCCTATGACATCCTGGATGCCATCCTCAAGCGCTACGTGGAAGAGGATGCGTCTGTCGCCGACATGGTGGCGGAAGGTTTCGAAGAGGCGGTGGTACGCAAGGTGATCCGCCTGGTGGATCTCAACGAATACAAGCGCCGTCAGGCCGCCGTCGGCCCTCGCATCACGGCTCGCAACTTTGGTAAGGACCGCCGGTATCCCATCACGTCCGGGTTCGGCAAACAGAACTGGTAAGGAGTCACCATGAAGAAGATTGAAGCCATCATCAAACCGTTCAAGCTGGACGATGTACGCGAGGCCCTGGCCGAGATCGGCATCAACGGCATGACAGTGTCCGAGGTCAAGGGGTTCGGCCGCCAGAAGGGCCATACCGAGCTCTATCGCGGTGCCGAGTACATGGTCGACTTCCTGCCCAAGGTCAAGGTGGAGCTGGTGGTGCAGGACGAGGATCTCGATGCCTGCCTGGAAGCCATCCAGAACACAGCGCGTACCGGCAAGATCGGTGATGGCAAGATCTTCGTCTGCGAGGTGGAGCGCGTCATTCGTATTCGTACTGGTGAAGAGAACGAAGACGCGATCTGATGTGGTGGATGTGCCCTGTGATGAACAGCAAGAGTCTGTCGTTCTGATGTCGTTGTACCGTATCGGGGTCGTGGCGGCGTGCCTGATGGCGCTCACCGCGTGCAGTACCCGGCCGCCGGCCCAGCCGGAAAACCTGTGCCAGATCTTTCGGGAGAAACCCGAGTGGCACGAGGCGGCGCTCAAGATGAACGAGAAGTGGGGGACACCTGTCCAGGTAGTGATGGCCATGATGTACCAGGAGTCCTCCTTCGTGCATGATGCCCAGCCGCCGATGCAGTATTTCCTCTTCATCCCCACCGGGCGGGCCAGTTCAGCCTACGGCTATGCCCAGGTGAAAGACGAAACCTGGGCCGACTATCAGCGGGAAACCGGCAACGGCTGGAGCGATCGCGACGACTTTGCCGACGCCATCGATTTCATGGGCTGGTACACTCACAAGGCACAGCGGCTCAACGGCACATCCAAGTGGGATGCCTATGGCCAGTATCTCAATTATCACGAAGGCTGGGGGGGCTACCGACGTGGCAGCTACCGCAGCAAGGGATGGCTGATGAAGGTCTCCCGCAAGGTGGAGGCCCGTGCCCAGCGCTACGGTGCCCAGTATCGACAATGCAAGGATCAGCTCTCCAGCGGGGGCTGGTTCTGGTAACCAAATCAGGAGTCAGAAATGCCGTTATTGGACAGTTTTACCGTCGACCATACCCGCATGGCCGCCCCGGCAGTGCGGGTGGCGAAGACCATGCAGACCCCGAACAAGGACACCATCACCGTGTTCGACCTGCGTTTCTGCGTGCCGAACGAGGAGATCCTCTCCGAGCGCGGCATCCACACCCTCGAGCACCTGTTTGCCGGCTTCATGCGTGACCACCTGAACGGCAACGGGGTGGAGATCATCGACATCTCTCCCATGGGTTGCCGCACCGGCTTCTACATGAGCCTGATCGGTGCGCCGGATGAAGCCCGTGTTGGCGCTGCCTGGCAGGCCGCCATGAGCGACGTGCTGACCGTGCAGGATCAGGGCAAGATCCCCGAGCTGAACGAATACCAGTGCGGTACTTACAGCATGCATTCGCTGGAAGAGGCCCATGCCATCGCCCGCCATGTGCTGGAGCGCGGTATCGGTGTCAACCACAATGACGAGCTGGCCCTGCCGGAAGAGAAGCTGAAAAGCCTCTGATCCCGAGAAGGGAAGCATGAAAAAGGCCGGTCAATGACCGGCCTTTTTGCATTTGGTGGGATCAGGAGGGCAGTGGCATCACCCGATTGCGTCCCAGCTCCTTGGCCTTGTAGAGCAGCTTGTCGGTACGCTCGATCAGGGTGTCTGCCGTCTCCTGAGGGATGTATTCCCCCACGCCGAACGAGGCGGTGATGTGATCGATGCGTCGCCCGGATTTGCGATCCAGAATCGACATCCGCTCGATGACGCGACGCAGGCTCTCGGCCATCTGGCGGGTCAGCGCCAGGGCGCGGTTTGGCACCAAGAGGGCAAACTCCTCACCCCCCAGGCGATAGGCGGTTATGCCCTCCTTGCTGGCCTCTCGCAGCCGCTTGCCGACGATGCGCAGCACCTGGTCCCCCAGCAGATGTCCGTATTCGTCGTTGAAGTTCTTGAAGCGATCGATATCGGTCAGGATCAGGGAGAAGGGCTGCTTGCTGCGGATGAGGCTGTCCATCTCGAGATCGAAGGCGCGTCGATTGAGCAGAGACGTGAGCGGGTCCTCGGTGGCCAGCTTCCTCGTCTCGTTCAGGGCCTGTTTCAGCTCCTTGATCTCTTTCTCGGCGCTGCTGAGCTGGTTGCGAAAGTGGAGGGTGGACATGCGTACGTCGCGCGACTCGCGCACGAGATCCCGCAGGATCCCCATGGTGTCTTCCAGGCTGAGCCCCTCGTCGTCTATCTTGCTCAGCTTGTCGAAACTCTTGTCGAGCATCTCCTGAAACAGCCCGGTATCGGAGATGGCATCCTGCATCGAGTGACTCAGCTCGCTGGCCATGGCCGCGAGGTTGAGTTTCATCGCCTCCATCTGCTGCTCGTCCTGGGCCGCAAGGTGCTGGTGGTAGAGACGCTCACAGGTGGTCAGGGAGAAGGTTCCCTGCTGTTTTATCGCCTGATCGACGGCATGGTTGAGTTCGGGCATGTCGCCGGAGACGTAGCTGTACCAAAGGTGATAGTTGTTCGGCGTGGTGGGAATTTGATACTTGATCATCAGGGGAACCGCCTGTTTCAAATAGGCGGCAGATTGGGCGAACGAGTCCTTGCTCATGAGTTCCGAGTCTCACATACCTGCAAACTGTGTCCAGTATGACAGAGAGAATGGCCAAAAGGCAGTCGATGGATGCCATTAGCTCCCCCCTCCGATATAATGTCTGCGTTATTACCTACCCTAAGGCCTGCTTATGTCTCAAAAAGATCCTTTCCTCCAACGCGAGGCCGAAAAATACGAAAACCCCATCGCCAGTCGCGAGATGCTGCTGGAGCTCATCAAGGGCCATGAGAAACCCATGTCCCGGGAAGAGCTGGCCAAGGTCCTCAAGCTGACCGATGAAGAGCCGTTGGAAGCCTTGCGACGTCGTCTGCGCGCCATGGAGCGCGACGGGCAGCTCGTGTTCACCCGCAACCAATGTTACGCCCTGCCGGATCGCCTGAATCTGGTCAAAGGCTATGTGCTTGGCCACAAAGATGGATTCGGTTTTCTGCGCCCCGAGGGTGGTGGAGCGGATCTCTTCCTGAACAACCGCGAGATGCAGCGCCTGATGCATGGCGACTATGCCCTGGTGCAGCCGACCGAGATCGATCGCAAGGGTCGTCAGGAAGCGCGTCTGGTGCGCCTGCTCAAATCCCGCGAGGCGGACATCGTCGGTCGTTACTTCGTCGAGAACGGCGTCGGTTTCGTGGTACCCGATGACAGCCGCATCGGCCAGGACATCATCATCCCGGAAGGGGAGAACAAGGGGGCTCGCCAGAGCCAGGTCGTAGTCGTGCGCATCAACCAGCGCGCCACTGCTCGCTTCAATGCGGTCGGTACCGTTTTGGAAGTCCTGGGTGAGAACATGGCGCCCGGTATGGAGATCGAGATCGCCCTGCGTACCCACGGCATTCCGCACACTTGGCCGGAAGAGGTGACCAAAGAGGTCGCCGGTCTCGGTGAGCAGGTGCCGGAGAAGGCCAAAGAGGGTCGCATCGACCTGCGCGCCCTGCCGCTGGTGACCATCGACGGGGAAGACGCCCGCGACTTCGATGACGCTGTCTTTTGTGAAGCCAAGCGCGGTGGCGGCTGGCGCCTGTGGGTCGCTATTGCCGACGTTTCTGCCTATGTGAAACCGGGCACGGCCCTCGACACCGAAGCCTATCAGCGCGGAAACTCGGTCTATTTCCCCGAGTTCGTGGTGCCCATGCTGCCGGAGGTGCTCTCCAACGGTCTGTGTTCCCTGAACCCGCAGGTCGACCGGCTCTGCATGGTGTGCGAGATGACCATCTCCGCCGCCGGCCGCATGTCCGGCTACAAGTTCTACGAAGCGGTAATGAACTCCCACGCTCGCCTGACCTACACCAAGGTAGCGGCGATCCTGGACGGGGATCCCAAGCTGCGTCAGCAGTATGATCCGCTGGTGGGCCACATCGAGGAGCTGAGCAACCTCTACAAGGCGCTCAAGCATGCCCGTCATCAACGCGGTGCGGTGGAGTTCGAGAGCGAGGAGACCCGCTTCATCTTCAACGCCCAGCGCAAGATCGACCGTATCGTACCGCTGGTGCGCAATGACGCCCACAAGATCATCGAAGAGTGCATGATCCAGGCGAACGTGGCTGCCGCCCGCTACATCGAGAAGAACGAGGCCGCCGCCCTGTTCCGGGTGCACGACCGCCCGGGCGAGGAGCGTCTGACCGGCTTCCGTGACTTCCTGGCCGAACTGGGTCTGGAGCTCAAGGGGGGCCTGGAGCCCGAGCCGAAGGACTTTGCCGACCTGGCCGCCAAATTCGAAGGGCGCCCGGATGCGGAATTGCTCTCCACCATGCTGCTGCGCTCCATGCGTCAGGCCATCTATCAGGCCGACAACATCGGTCACTTCGGCTTGGCCCTGAAGTCCTACGCTCACTTCACCTCGCCGATCCGTCGCTACCCGGATCTCATCCTGCACCGGGCGATCAAGTACCAGACCGCCAAGGAGCAGCAGGCCAACCTGCGTCACAAGTGGACGCCGAGCGGTGGCTACCACTACCAGCTGGAAGAAGTGGACCCCATGGGCGAGCACTGCTCCATGACGGAGCGCCGTGCCGATGATGCCACCCGCGACGTGGCAGACTGGCTCAAGTGCGAGTACATGCTGGATCACGTGGGTGACGAGTTTGACGGCGTCATCGCCAGCGTCACCGGTTTTGGCTTCTTCGTGCGTCTGGCGGAGATCCACATCGACGGTCTGGTGCACGTCAGCACCCTCACCAACGACTACTACCAGTTCGACCCGCTGCACCAGCAGCTGATCGGCGAGAACTTCCGCCGTCGCTATCGTTTGGGTGACAAGGTGCGGGTCAAGGTGATGGGCGTGAACCTGGACGATCGCAAGATCGACTTCGTGATGGTGGAAGAGCCCCTCAAGGCCACCGGCAAGAACGCCAAGGAGATGGCGCGCAAGCAGGCCGAGATCAAGAAAGAGAAGGCCAAGAGCGCCCAGCGCCACGAGAAACGCAAAGAGGGCAAGGAGAGCGGCAAATCCGACAAGGGTGGCCGTGCCAAGCCCAGCAACAGACGACCGAGCAAAAAGGCTCGCGACAAGGCCAAGAGCACTAAATGAGTACTGAACTGATCTACGGCATTCACGCCGTCTCCGCGCTGCTGGAGCGCACCCCCGAGCGCTTCATCGAGGTGTGGGCTCTCAAGGGCCGCGATGACGAGCGGCTGCATCCCCTGCTGGCCGAGCTGGAGTCCCTCGGTATCAGGGTGCAGAGCGTGAACCGCAAGACGCTGGATGACAAGGCGGAAGGCAACAATCACCAGGGCATCATGGCCAAGGTGATTGAAGCGCCCAAGCTGGCCGAGCACGACCTGGCCAGCCTGCTGGACGGTCTGGCGGCGCAAGAGACAGCGCCCTTCCTGCTGGTACTGGACGGGGTGACCGACCCGCACAATCTCGGCGCCTGTCTGCGCAGTGCCGATGCGGCCGGGGTACATGCGGTGATCGTGCCGCGGGACAAGGCCACAGGCCTCACGTCCGTGGTGCGCAAGGTCGCCTGTGGCGCCGCCGAAGTGGTGCCGCTCATCCAGGTCACCAACCTGGCCCGCAGCCTGCGCGAGCTGCAGGAGCGCGGCGTCTGGATCGTGGGTACCGCCGGCGAGGCGGATCACGATCTCTATCAGGCCAAACTCACCGGCCCCATGGCGCTGGTGATGGGGGCCGAAGGCAAGGGGATGCGCCGCCTGACCCGCGAACATTGCGACGAGCTGGTGAGCATCCCGATGGCGGGGGCAGTATCCAGCCTCAACGTCTCGGTGGCGAGCGGTGTCTGCCTGTTCGAAGCCGTGCGCCAGCGCCGCGTCTGACAAGACGATGACCGACAGACCCCCCTTTGTCTGGGAACGGGTTGCAGATGAGCAGGAGGCCGAGCGCCTCCTCTCTTTTGTCCGCTCCCTGACCTTGCCCCCTCGCACCTGCCTCTGGCATGCCGGTGACAGTCCGGCGCTGCTGGTCAGAGTGGAGGAGGGGTTGCTGCGGGCCAAGGTGGTGCTGGCGGATGGCCGCGAGTACATCAAGGAGTTCTATTGGGAGGGGGACGAGTTTATCGACTTCCACCACCTGCTCAGTGGTGAGCCCGCCCGCTACAGCGTGGAGGCGCTGGAGCCTTGCCGGCTGCAACTTCTTCCGCTGGCGGATCTGCGCCGACTCCCTTGCTGGCCCGCCTGGTATCACCATCTCCTTGAAGTGCAACTGCGCATCAAGGAGGAGAAAGAGCTGTTACTGCTGACCGGGGGCCCAGAGGCGCGCTATCAGCATTTTCTGCGAAGCTTCCCCGCGCTGGATGCCAGGGTTCCGGATCACCAGATTGCCGCATATCTGGGGATCACCCCCATCAGCCTGAGCCGCATCCGCAGGCGGCTGAAAACGCGCGATCAGGGTTGAGCCAGAAGGGATTGCCGATGAACCTGGGCAGAGATCGGCTCTTTGTCGGCCATGTCCGCATTGGATGAGAAGGGGGCCAACTTAACCAAGGTTAATGCCCCTCGTCGGGAGCAAGATTATGCTGTCAGACCCCATTAAACAGGAGTCATTCATGAACTGGAGTATGAAATCCTGGTCCGAGCTGACCACGGATGAATTGTATGAGCTGCTTGCCCTGCGCGCCGAGGTGTTCGTGGTGGAGCAGACCTGTCCCTTCCAGGATCTGGACGGGCTGGATCGCCGTGACGGCGTGCTGCATCTGCTCGGTCGTGAGGGGGATCACCTGGCGGCCTATGCCCGCATCATGGCGCCCGGCATTGGTGATGGCAGCGGCGCCGCCATCGGCCGTGTGGTCACCTCTCCCACGTCGCGGGGGGGCGGACTGGGTCACCGCCTGCTGGCGCAAGCGGTCAGAGAGTGCGAGGCTCGCTGGCCTGCACACAGCATCTGGCTCGGTGCACAGGCCCACCTGCAAGGCTTTTACGGCCAGCATGGTTTCGTGGCCGAAGGGGAAGGATATCTGGAAGATGACATCCCTCACATGGGGATGCGAAGGGAGCCTGCCTGACATCGTCAGGCGCCAGGAAAGGGGCAAGTGGCCCCTCATCCGTGGTGCATCGCATGGTTTTTTGCTACCCCGTGGCCATGGGGTCGCAGCCCGGGGTGAGATACCGCCGCGCTGATCTGCCTGCGGGTCTCTCTGTCGGGACACCGCCCCGGTCAGGGCGGTGCGACATCAGGAAGGCTGTGGTGGTTCAGGGAGTGACCCGGGTGGTGAGGGTAAATCCCTCTTCACTGGAGGCCAGCGTCACCTGAACCTGGCCCAACTCGGTCAGAGTGCTTACATGGGTGCCGCCACAGGGAATGGTGATCTCCCGACCGTCCACCATGCCATGCCAGTAGCGGGAATCGATGATGGCATCACCGGCCCGGCTGCGGCGGATCTCGCCTCCCTCTTTGAGCCAGCGCATCAGCTGCTCGTTGACCTGGAGCGCTATCCTGTCGAGGTCGGCCAGCAGTGCCTCGCTGTTGATTCCCTTTTTCCGAAGGCTCTTGCCGATCCGGTACTGCTCCTTTGATCCTCTGGGCTCGACCCGGGAGTGCTGGATGGCGAGGCGGTCGAAATCCGGCTGCCCGAGAGCGTCCAGCTCGCTTGTCTCCTTTCGCCAATAGGGCGTGAGCGCCCGATTGAGGGCCAGTGCCACCAGGTGGCAGGCGCTGTGGCCCAGGCTCAGGGCATGGCGTGCCTCGGCATCCACCGTCAGTTCCACAGGCGAGCCAATGGCAAGGTGATGGGAACCAGCGAGGGGGTGCACCACCACGAAAGCCCACCCATCAGCCCCTCGCTTGACCGGAATCTCCGTATCCACGAACAGCTCGCCCTCGGGACTGATGGCGCCCATGCGGCAGTGGCCCACGGCCGCTTCCCCCCCTTCCCAGCGCACAGTGCCCACGTCACCGGGTTGATCGGGCCAGAGGTGGCTCTGGGGATGAAAGGGGGTGAGGTCGGTGACCAGCAGGGTCGGATCCCCCTGTTTGCAACAGACGACGCTGGCCTGTTCCTGATGGTGGCCCAGTACGAAGCTGGCTCGGGTATGTTCCATGGCAGGGCTCCCGCAACGAGATGATGAGAAGGGAAAGAGGCAGCATACGCGAAAGTGCGAAGAGGCTCATCAACCCGGGTCAATGAGCCTCAAGATGGCTTTAGAGGGTGGTGACCAGCAGATAGGCATTGAGGCCGATCACCAGGGCGACGATGAGGCGCCCCACGGCCTGGGTGACGGGGTGATTGCGATGTGCCCCCATCAGGGCGCGATCACCGGTCAGGATCAGCAGCGGAATAAGAGCGAGGGCGATGCCGAAGCTCAGCACTACCTGGCTCAGTACCAGAATTTCCGTGGTGTTGAGGCCCATGGCGATCACCACGAAGGCGGGAGCCATGGTGATGGCTCGGCGCAGCCAGAGCGGAATGGTGAAGCGCACGAAGCCCTGCATCACCACTTGTCCCGCCAGCGTTCCCACCACGGTGGAGGAGATGCCGGAGGCGACCAGGGAGAGGCCGAACAGGGTGGCGGCTGCCGGGCCCAGCAGGGGCGTGAGGGTCTGGTAGGCCGTTTCCAGCTCGGCCACCTGCTGATTGCCGGAGCTGTGGAAGGCGGCCGCCGCCATGGCCATCATGGCCAGGTTGACGAAGCCGGCGATGGTCATGGCGATGGCCACGTCGACCCGGGTGCTGTGCAGTCGCTGGGTCACCGTGCCCTGCTCCTGGGTATGCTGGGTCAGGGCCGAGTGGAGATAGATGACATGGGGCATCACGGTGGCACCAAGCACGCCGGCGGCAAGATAGACAGCATCACCATTGGGGAGGCCGGGGAAGAGTGCCCCTTCCAGCAGACTCGGCAGGTGGGGGCGCGAGAAGATCAGCTCGACGATGTAGGCGGCGGCCACGAACAGCAGCAGGCCGCCCACCACGAACTCCAGCGGCTTCTGGCCGCGGGATTGAAGCATCAGGATCCCCCAGGTGACCACGGCGGTGATGCAGGCCCCTTCCAACAGGGTGATGCCGAGCAGCAGTTTGAAGCCGACCGCAGCGCCGATGAACTCGGCGAGATCGGTGGCCATGGCGATGATCTCGGCCTGCACCCAATAGGCCCAGACTGCGGGCCTGGGCATACGATCACGAATGTGTTCCGCCAGGTTCTTGCCAGTGACGATACCGAGCTTGGCCGAGAGGGTCTGCACCAGCATGGCCATCAGGTTGGCCCACACCACTACCCATAGCAGTTGATAGCCGAAGGTGGAGCCGGCCTGGATATTGGTCGCAAAATTGCCCGGGTCGATATAACCGATGGCGGCGATGAAGGCGGGGCCGAGCAGGGTCAGCTTGAATTTGCGGGCCGGGATGGCCGTGGTGAGCGCAGGTTGCATACTGTCATCCTCCGTGGGGATATGAGGAGAGTATGGATCTAAATGATAATTGTTATCAATTAAAGTTTTGTATCGGGCTCATCGAGAAAAACATCTTGCTTCGCCAGTTGCAGTGGGAGAGGTGATTTCGTACAATACGCCGCCCTAGAAAGCAGCGTCTAAACATCACTATGTTCCTTGCCTCCGAGGTCTGGCTGCACCTGGGCGGAGGCTGAATTAATCCGTAAGGAGCTAAAATGCGTCATTACGAAATCGTCTTCATGGTTCATCCGGACCAGAGCGAGCAAGTACCTGGCATGATCGAGCGTTACACCGGCGCTATCACCACCGCTGGTGGTACCATTCATCGCCTGGAAGATTGGGGCCGTCGTCAACTGGCTTACCCGATCGACAAGCTGCACAAGGCTCACTACGTTCTGATGAACGTAGAAGCTGAACAGGCCGTTATCGATGAGCTGGAAACCAACTTCCGCTTCAACGATGCCGTTATCCGCAACATGATCATGCGCACCAAGCACGCCGTGACTGAAGTTTCTCCGATGGCCAAGGCCAAGGAAGAGCGCTTCACCCGTCGTGACGACGAGCGTCGCGAAGATGCTGTTGAAGCGTCTTCCGAAGAGTAATTCTTAGATCACCGCATTAGAGGATAAAGGCCATGGCACGTTATTTCCGTCGTCGTAAGTTCTGCCGCTTCACCGCCGAGAACGTTACCGAGATCGACTACAAAGATATCGTTACTCTGAAAAACTACGTCACTGAATCTGGCAAGATCGTACCGAGCCGTATCACCGGTACCCGCGCCAAGTATCAGCGTCAGCTGGCACGCGCCATCAAGCGTGCTCGTTACCTGGCTCTGCTGCCGTACACCGATCTGCACAACAAGTAAGAATCGGCCCGGCGCTTACGCCTAACTCAACGAAATTTATAGAGGAAAGGTAATGCAAGTTATCCTGCTCGATAAGATCGCCAAACTGGGCGGTCTGGGTGACCAAGTTTCCGTAAAAGCTGGTTATGCCCGTAACTACCTGATCCCGCAAGGCAAAGCTGTTATGGCCACCAAGGCCAACATCGAAGCCTTCGGTGCTCGTCGCGCTGAGCTGGAAGCCAAACTGGCTGCCAACAAGGCTGCTGCCGAAGAGCGCGCTGCCAAGCTGGGTGAGCTGGCTGCCGTTGTCATCGCCTCCAAGTCTGGCGACGAAGGCAAGCTGTTCGGTTCCATCGGTACCCGTGATGTGGCTGAAGCCATCACTGCTGCCGGCGTAGCCGTTGCCAAGAGCGAAGTCCGCATGGGCAACGTTCTGCGTAACACCGGTGAGTACGAAGTTGTTGTTCAGCTGCACGCTGACGTCAAAGCAACCGTACAAATCCAGGTTGTTGCTCTGTAATAGCGTTCCGCTCTTGCAGAAAAACCCGCGCACATGCGCGGGTTTTTTATTTTCAGATCAAGGGGTAAAGTGAAGGTCTGTTCCTCTGGAGGAGAACCTTTATGGCTGCCTGGGTTGAAGGTCGGGTCATCGAGCGCATCGAGTGGACACCCACCCTGCTCTCCCTGCGTGTGGAGGCGGAACTTGCCCCCTACAAGGCGGGTCAATTCACCAAGCTGGCCCTGGAGCAGGGCGAGCGTCGAGTCCAGCGTGCCTATTCCTTCGTCAATCCTCCCGGCACGCCCTATCACGAATTCTATCTGGTGGAGATCCCCGGCGGTGAACTGAGCCCCTCTCTCGGTTCCCTGCAGGTGGGCGACGGCCTGCTGGTGCAGTCCCAGGCCACCGGTTTCCTGACCCTGGATGAGATTCCCCCGGGACGGGATCTCTGGCTGCTCTCAACCGGCACCGCCATCGGCCCCTTCCTCGCCATGCTGGCAGAAGGACAGGTCTTCGACCGCTTCGAGCATCTGGTGCTGGTACATGGGGTGAGAAAAGGGGAAGAGCTCAGCTATCAGCCGCTTATCGCCAGTTTTGCCGAGCAGCATGGCGAGCGTTTTCGCTATGTTCCCTTCGTCAGTCGTGAGACCTGGCCGGAGGCGATGGCAGGGCGCATCCCGGCAGCCATCGTCGATGGCAGCTTGCAGGCGAGGGTGGGGCTGAACTTCTCCCCCGAGTTGAGCCAGGTGATGATCTGCGGCAACCCCGCCATGGTGAAAGAGACTCAGCAGACCCTGCTCGGGCTGGGGCTTGCCAAGAACCTGCGTCGCGCCCCCGGCAATATCAGCATGGAAAACTACTGGTAGGGGACATGACTCCAGGGGCCACAGGCCCCTCAACCATGTCCATGGGCATGCTGGTCAGTGTTTTTGGTGGCCGTTGCCGCCGTGCTTGTTCCTGGGCTTGTCATGGCCCTGACCCGGGTTGTTGCCACTGTGAATGCTGCGGTTGTAATGGTCGCGGTATTTTCCATCCATGTTGTCGCAGTTGAGCTGGATGCGGCTGGTCCGGGTGCTGACATCCAGGCAGTTGTGCTGCCACCACTCGTACTCCTTGTCGTCCCAATCCAGGCTTACCCGGCCCTGGTCGGTGGAGATCCGGATGTCGTCATCGTGTTTGGAAGGGGGGGCAGCAAAGGCCATTCCCTGAACCAGAAGCAGGGAGAGCAGCAGTGCGCCGCGGGAAGTCATGGTCATGTGGGTCATCGCATCAAGGCTCCTGTCAGGGGGATCATTGATCCGGTTGCGTGCTGATCTGGTTGGTGCTGGGGGGCTGGTTGCGCTGCGTCTCGTCCTCCAGATTGAGGTTGGTCCTCTTGCAGTCGGCGGCGGCCGCGTCACCGCTCCCGAGATCGAAGCAGTTGCTCTGGGACCAGTCAAATTGCGTGTCATTCCAGTCCAGATTGAAGGTCAGCGCATCCACGGAGAAGGTCTGGCTCCCATCGTCCTGTGCCAGGGCGCTACCGGTGATCAGAAAAAGAGAGAGCAACAAAGCCGTCGTTCTGTTCATGATGTCCTCGAGTCGTGTTCGGTGGAAAAGAGTGTAATGCGGCGGGCTTAACCCGAGCATAACCGCAGATGTCCTTCAGGTTCGGGGTCGATTGTAGTGTTTTTCTGCTGCCGATTTGCACGTTTTGGTCGCACTCTGGGCAGCTGATCGTCCATCGGCGGGAATTCGGGGATTTGCCCTTCTCTCCGGGGGAGTGGCGACTATAATCGGCAGCCAACTTTTCCTGCAGATGTTTCCCGTTTCATCATGACTACTCAGGCTTGCGCCGCATTGCGTTACCCCAAGGGATGGTTCGCCCTCACGACTGTCTACAGTTTTACCGGGCTGGCCATTCTGGCTTCCATCGTCTTCTCCCTGCTGCTGTTTCTCTCCATCGACGAAAACCCCCTGATGAAGTGGCTGTTCGGCGGGCTGGCCATCATCTTCGAGCTGGGCAAGTTCTACGTCTGGTACGAGTACGGCGAGTGCAAGGCGAGGCGGGATCTGGGCGGCGCCTTCTGGTCGCTGCTGTTCTACAGCGTTCTCGCTGCCATCTCCATCGGGGGCAGTATCGGCGGCATCAACAGCGCCACCAACACCATCCTGAGCCAGCAGGCGCGTCACGAGCGGGAGATAGCCCGTTTCGACGAGCAGATAGCCAGCATAGAGCGGCAGATCCAGCTCAACGAAGAGGCGGCCCGCAAATACATCGAGATGGCGCGTATCTCGAGCGGCGTCAGCGGTCTGCAGCAGGCCAACACCAAGCTCAGGCTGCGTCAGGACGAGCTGCGCCAGGAGCGGGACGCCAAGCCGCTGGGGGAGCAGTCCTCCATGCTGGGGCTGATGAGCAGTCTGGCGGACGGGGTGGGCATGAGCATCGGCCAGGTGCAGTTCCTGCTGGTCTGCTTCCTGTCTATCCTGCTCGATGCGTTTGGTGC
Organism: Aeromonas sp. PrichA-15; assembly: GCF_017939245.1. Taxonomy (NCBI): domain Bacteria; kingdom Pseudomonadati; phylum Pseudomonadota; class Gammaproteobacteria; order Aeromonadales; family Aeromonadaceae; genus Aeromonas; species Aeromonas sp. PrichA-15. The sequence continues at coordinate 15,829 of NZ_JAGKRH010000053.1, forward strand.
CTTTTTCGTCAGCCTGATCGGTGAGGAGAACCGCTTCCGCCGTCAATGGATGTGGCAACGGGAGAAGGCGCAAGCCGAGGCCCTGGTCGCAGTGCCGACCCCGGAGCCGTCAGCATTCAGCAGACCCGTGCCCGAGCCAGCCGTGGTCGCCCAGGTGCGCGGCGCGCTGGAGAGCGGCGAGCTCAAATGCAGCAAACGCAAGGTGGCAGAGGCATTGTCACTGTCTCTGGAGGAGGTGGACCGGGTGTTCCAGCATCTGCTGGCGCAGGGCGTGCTGGGGCAGGGCAGCAATCGTCACTACCATCTTCGTGCCGAGCAGGGGTGAATCCGGCTCAGTCGAACCAGATAAGACCCTCATAGGGTTGCTGTCTGAGGGAGGCGAGCCGGCTATCCAGGTTGCCTGCATGGATTTCCAGCCGGTGCCCGTCGGGATCCAGCAGATAGAGTGAATCCCCTTCGCTGCTGTTCTTCTTCCACTCCACGACGCCCGCCGCGCGCAGACGGGCGCAGAAAGCTGGAAACTGTTCAGGCGAGATGCCAAACGCGACATGACTGTAATCTCTGGCCGGTTGGGGAGGATCGCAGGAGAGACAGAGCCAGAGATCGCCGAGGGTGAGATAGGCTCCCCGTGCCCATCTCACCCTGGGGCGACATCCCAGCAAGTCGACATAAAAGGCAACGCTGCTGTCGAGATTGCCGGTTGCCAGTGTGAGATGGTTCAGTCCCTGCAGCATCTTCTCTTGTTCCCCCTTGTCCCCGAACCCTAGTGAGTGAGCACCATCATCAGGCTGAGGAAGGCGGCAAGCCCGCCGCCGATGCCCATGATCCAGTAAAAGCCCTTGGCCCCCTGTTTGAGCGGAATGCGGAAGTAGAGCAGAAACGCCCACCACCCCAGGGCCAGCAACAGAGGAATAAGAAACATTCGAGCCATGGTGTCCTCGCTGTTATTCTGTTGACCCTTGATCAATCAACAGGATGGATTGTGCAATGACGCAGCTACAGATTACCGCATTCGGCGACCCCTCGGTACTCAGGCTCAACCCTTCCCTGTACAAGGTGCCCGCGGAGGGAGAGGTCCGGGTGCGCATCTGCTTTGCGGGGATCAACCCCATCGATGCCAAGACCCGGGCCGGTCTCGGCTGGGCGGCCGCCCAGAACAAGGACAACCTGCCCTGGACGCCGGGCTATGACGTCTCCGGTGTGGTGGAAAAGGTGGGGCCCAGCGTGACCTCCCTGGCTGAGGGGGAACTGGTGTGCGGCATGGTGGGTTTCCCCCTCGCCGCCGGTGCATATGCCGAATCCGTGGTGGCCCGCGAGGAGGAGCTGGTCAAGCTCGATGGGGTGAGCCTCAGGCAGGGAGCGGCCCTGCCGCTGGCGGGACTCACCGCCTGGCAGGGGCTGCTGGAGCACGGTGGCTTGCAGTCGGGGCAACGGGTACTGATCCTGGCCGGTGCCGGTGGCGTCGGCCATCTGGCGGTGCAGTTTGCCGCCGCCTATGGTGCCCACGTGGTTGCCACGGCAAGCGGCGACAATCACAGCTTCCTTCATAGTCTCGGGGCGAGCCGGATGGTGGATTACCACCAGGCCGGGTGGTGCACCGAGGCGATCACCGATGGTCCGTTCGATCTGGTGCTGGATCTGGTGGGGGGCGAGAGCGGCAAGGCGGCGCTGGCCTGCGTCAAGCCGGGCGGCCGTCTGGTGACGGTACCCACCATCACGGCCCAGCAGATCAAGGACGCGGGGGCCGAGCTCGGTGTCGAGGTTGTCGGCATGCTGGTCCATCCCGATCGAACGCAGCTGACCCAGATGCTGACGCTGCTTCGCCAGGGGGAAGTGAAGATCACCGTCTCCGGTGAATACACGCTGGCAGAAGGGGCGCTGGCCCATCAGGCCATCGAGCAGGGCCATGTGCGCGGCAAGCTGTTGCTGCGCATGTCCGCCGCAGACGGTCAGCCCGGATGATAGACTTCACCGGAATGGGGCTGGGAGGGCTGTTTCTGAGCGCCTTCACCTCCGCCACCCTGTTGCCCGGCAGCTCGGAAGTGCTGCTGGGGGCCATGGCGGTCAAGGGGGAGTGGAGCATGACCAGCCTGCTTTTCTGGGCGACGCTGGGCAATACCCTGGGTTCCATGACCACCTGGTGGCTCGGCTGGCTCGCCACCCACAAGAAAAAACCGGAAGATTTTCAAGGCCGTGGGGAACAAAAAGCCCTTGGTTGGCTCAAACGTCATGGCCACTGGTGTCTGCTGCTAGCCTGGACGCCTGTGGTCGGCGATGGTCTCTGTCTGCTGGCTGGTTGGCTGCGCCTCTCCTTCTGGCGCTCCCTCATCTTGATCGGGCTCGGCAAATTGCTTCGTTATGCCCTGGTGTTTCTGCTGGCCAGTCAGATCTTCTAGCCCTTTTGTCACTCACGAGGTACCCGTGAACAAACTCATTCCATTAAGCATGCTGCTGGGCTTCTCCCTTCCCGTGCTGGCGGCCCCGACCCTGGTGTCCGAGCAGGTCAAGCAGGAGGGCAAGCTCGGCATTCCCTATCAGATGTACAAGCTGGACAACGGTTTGACCGTGATCCTGGCCCCCGACCACTCCGATCCCCTGGTGCATCTGGACGTCACCTATCACGTCGGCTCTTCCCGGGAAACCGTGGGCAAGTCGGGCTTTGCCCACTTCTTCGAGCACATGATGTTCCAGGGCTCCAAGCACGTTGGTGATCAGGAACACATGCGGATCATCAACGAGGCGGGCGGTGACATGAACGGCACCACCAACAAGGACCGCACCAACTACTACGAAACCGTGCCGGCCAACCAGCTGGAGAAGGTGCTCTGGCTGGAGGCGGATCGCATGGGCTTCCTGCTCGATGCGGTGAGCCAGAAGAAGTTCGAGATCCAGCGCGCCACCGTCAAGAACGAACGGGCCCAGCGCATCGACAACCAGCCTTATGGCCTGGTGGGCGAGCGGGTGGGGGAGGCACTCTATCCGCGCACCCACCCCTACTCCTGGCAACCCATCGGTTATGTGGAGGATCTCGACCGGGTCGACGTCAACGACCTCAAGCAGTTCTTCCTGCGCTGGTACGGCCCCAACAACGCCACCCTGACCCTGGGCGGCGACTTTGATACCAAGCAGGCGCTGGCCTGGATTGAGCAGTACTTCGGTTCCATCCCGCGCGGTCCGGACGTGGCCGAACCGACGCCCCAGCCTGCCACCCTGCCGGCAACCCGCTACGTGACGCTGGAAGACAAGGTACATCTGCCGCTCCTGTATATCAGCTACCCGACCGTCTCCCTGGGTGACCCGCAGGAGCCGGCGCTGGACATCTTTGCCGATGTGCTGGGGGGCTCTGCCAGCTCCATGCTCTACCAGTCCCTGGTGAAAACCGGCAAGGCCATAGAGGCGGGTGCCTCCCACTCCTGCGAAGAGCTTGCCTGCACCCTGACGGTCTATGCCTACCCCAATCCGGCGGCGGATGGCAGCCTCAAGACCCTCAAGGGCGAGGTGGACAAGGTGATCGGCGAGTTTGCCCAGCGCGGCATCAAGCCCGCGGATCTGGAGAAGGCCATCAGCAGCTATCGCGCGTCCGCCATCTGGGGACTCGACAGCATCGAGGGCAAGGTCAGCCAGCTTGCCATGGGGCAGGTGCTGGCCCGGGATCCCGACTATGTGTTCAAGAATCTGGATGCCATCGCCCGGGTCAAGGGGTCTGACGTCAAGGCTGCCTACGACAAGTTCATCCAGAACAAGCCTGCCGTGGTGCTGAGCGTGGTGCCCAAGGGCAAGAGCGACTGGCAGGCCGCCAAGCCCAATTTCACTCCCGCCAAGCGGGAGCTGCCGGATTACAGCAAGCATGACAAGGTGCTGGCCGAGCGGCCGGTGAAAGATGACTTCGATCGCAGCGTGCAGCCCAAGGCGGCCGATGCGGTGAGCGTCAAGGTGCCCGCCATCTGGCGTGGCAAGCTCGACAAGGGGATCGAGATCATCGGCACCCACAGCGACGAGATCCCGGCCGTCTCCATCATGATCGCCCTGCCGGGTGGCATCCGGGCCGAAGGCAAGGGAGAGCTGGGGCTGGCCAGCCTCACCGCCGCCATGTTGGAGCAGGGGACGACGCGCCTCTCCGAGGCCGAGCTGAGCGACGAGCTGCAAAAACTCGGCGCCAGCATCAGCGTCTCCAGCGCCCAGTACAACAACCTCATCACCATCAGCAGTCTGGCGGACAAGCTGCCCGAAACCCTGGCGCTGGTGCGGGAAGTGCTGCTGCAACCCGGCCTGCGGGAAGCGGACTTCGAGCGGCTCAAGACCCAGATGCTGCAAGGCATGAAACAGAGCGAGCAGCAACCCGAGTGGCTGGCGGGTCAGGCGTTCCGCGAACTGGTCTATGGCAAGCAGAACCGCCTCGGCCAACCCTCTGACGGGGTGCTGGCGGACGTGGAGAAGCTGACCCTGGCGGATGTGAAGCGCTTCTATGAGGCTTATTACAATCCGACCAATGCCAAGGTGGTGGTGACAGGTGATGTGACCGCCCAGCAGGTAGAATCCGGTCTCGACTTCCTGACCCAGTGGCAGGGGGCCGCCCCGACCCTGGGGGATCTCAAGCCCGGGGGAGAGCAGGCCAAGCCAGGCATCTATCTGGTGGACAAGCCGGGGGCCCCCCAGTCGGTGATCCGCATCGGCCGCCGCGCCATGGCGTTTGACACCACGGGAGACTATTTCATCGCCAATCTGATGAACTTCAACCTGGGTGGCAACTTCAACAGCCGCATCAACCTCAACCTGCGGGAAGACAAGGGCTACACCTATGGTGCCAGCTCGGGTTTCCAGGCCAACCGCGAGGCGGGTGTCTTCGCGACCGGCGCCAACGTGCGCACCGATGCGACCGTGGATGCCATCCGCCAGTTCCTCAAGGAGATGGACGGCTACCGCAAGAGCGGGCCTACCCCGGTGGAGCTGGCCTACATGCGCAGCGCCGTCTCCCAGCAGGATGCGCTCTCCTACGAGACCCTGGGGCAGAAGGCTGGCTTCCTGCTGCAGATGATCATGTACGACCTGAAGCCGGACTATGTGCAGGCCCAGAACAACCTGATCAAAACGGTGTCACCCGAGACGCTGAAGGCCAGTGCAGCCCGCTGGCTGGATCCGGCCGAGATGGTGATTGTGGTGGTGGGAGACAAGCAAAAGCTTGAAAAACCCCTGAGCGAGCTTCATCTTCCCATCTATCCACTGCAACTGCCCTGAGGGGCGTCGCAACAATAAGTGCCGCCCCGGGTGGGGCGGCCACACATGAGCCGTGAATATGACCACTACTAGCTTGTCTCTCACCGAGTTGCTGGCTGCGCTGGGCACCCCGGAACGGGTGACCGCCCTCAAGGGGATCCGGCGCGGGATCGAGCGCGAATGTCTGCGCATCACCCCCGAAGGGACCCTGGCCCAGACCGATCACCCCAGAAGCCTGGGGTCGGCCCTGACCCATGCCAACATCACTACCGATTACTCCGAGAGCCTGCTGGAGTTCATCACGCCGGCCACCGACTCCATCGAGAGCCTGATCGAGCAGCTCGGCGACATTCACCGCCACACCATTCATCATCTGGGAGAGGAGCGGATCTGGCCCCTCTCCATGCCCTGCTTCGTCGGTGACGAGGAGAGCATCCGCCTGGCCCAGTACGGCAGTTCCAACATCGGGCGGATGAAGACCCTCTATCGCCAGGGTCTGAAGAACCGCTACGGCAGCCTGATGCAGGTGATCGCCGGGGTGCACTTCAACTTCTCCATGCCGGACAGCTTCTGGTGCGAGTGGCAGGATCTGGTGGGAGAAGGCTGCTGCAGCCAGCGCTTCATCTCCGACAAGTACATGGGGCTTATTCGCAACGTCTACCGCTTCGGCTGGCTGGTGCCCTATCTGTTCGGCGCGTCTCCGGCCATCTGCGACTCCTTCCTCAAGGGGCGCAAGAGCAGCCTGCCGTTCCAGAAGACCGGCAAGGGCACCCTTTACCTGCCCTATGCCACGGCTCTGCGCCTGTCCGATCTCGGTTACACCAACAGCGCCCAGGCGGGGCTCAAGATCAGTCATGACAGCCTGCCCTCCTATGTGAGCAGCCTGCGCCGGGCCATCAATACCCATGATCCCGACTTCGCCAGGATAGGGGTCAAGGTGAACGGCGAGTACCGCCAGCTCAACGACAACGTGCTGCAGCTGGAGAACGAGCTCTACGCGCCGATCCGCCCCAAGCGTACTCCCCGCAGCGGCGAGAAGCCCTCGGATGCGCTGGAGCAGCGCGGCATCGAATACATCGAGCTGCGCACGGTGGACGTCAATCCCTTTACCCCGTTTGGTATCGAGGTGGATCAGATCCGCTTCTTCGATCTCTTCCTGGTCTGGTGCCTGTTGCGCCCGTCCCTCGTGCTCTCGGATGACGAGGTTGCCCGCAACCGCCGCAACCAGAACAAGGTGGTGCTGGAGGGGCGTCGCCCCGGCCTGACGCTTGAAGATGAGCAGGGCAATGCCATCGGCCTCAAGGAGTACGGCCTCAAGCTGTTCGACGAGCTGGCCGAGGTCGCAGCGCTGCTGGATCGCTGCTGCGGTCGCAACCGCTATCGCGAGACGCTGGCGATGCACCGTGAGAAGCTGCTCGACCCCGAGCAGACCTACTCCGCCCGCCTGCTCAAGCAGTTGCTTTCAAGCGGCCAGGACAACGGCTGCTTCGGCGATGCGCTGGCGAGCCGCTACCGGGAAGAGATGCTGGCCGGCGAGCTGCAGTACTGGGACGAGGCCTACTTTGCTGGCGAGGCACGGGACTCCCTGGCCAAGCAGCGGGAGCGGGAACGCAGTGACAGCCTGTCGTTCGACGACTTCCTGGCTGACTATTTCGGTACCCGCCAGACCACGGCCTGAGGATGCCGCCAAGATGACGAAAGCCGCTCCCGGGAGCGGCTTTTTCATGGGAGCCCGGCGGTGGCCTGGCATAAAAAAACGGCCCGTTCGGGCCGTTTTACATGGGGTGGTTCACCGGTCAGAGGATGAGACCACCGAAGAAGAAGCCGAGCGCCACTGCCATGGCGATGGTGGCCACACCCGGGATGAAGAAGGGGTGGTTGAACACGGCCTTGCCGATGCGGGTGGATCCGGTGTCGTCCATCTCGACCGCGGCCAGCAGGGTCGGGTAGGTCGGCAGTACGAACAGGGCGCTCACGGCGGCGAAGGAGGCGATGGCCGCCAGCGGGCTGACACCCAGTGCCAGGGCGGCAGGCATCAGGGCCTTGGTGGTGGCACCTTGCGAGTAGAGCAGCATGGAGGAGAAGAACAGCACCACGGCCAGCAGCCAGCTGTATTGGCTCAGCAGATCGCCGGCGAACGCCTGGATCTCGACCATGTTGCCCTTCACGAAGACGTTGCCCAGCCAGGCCACGCCCAGCACGCAGATACAGGCGGACATACCGGACTTGAAGGTCGGCATGTTGGTGATCTGGGCCGCGTCCAGTTTGCAGAACAGGACCATCAGGGTAGCGGCGGAGAGCATGATGCCCATGATGGCGCCATCGCGGGGGATCGGCGGGCTGCTGATGAGGCCGACGTTGCCGGAGATGGCGGTGGCATAGGCCATCACGGCCACGATGGAGGCGACGAAGATGCCGACGGAGAGCTTGGCATAAGGCTTGATCTCAACCTGGCTGGTACCGCGCAGCTTGATGAGTCCCTTGGCTTTGCGCTCCAGATAGACTTCGTCCTGATCCAGCGGCTTGCCCAGCAGGTTGGCGATGAAGGCCCCCAGCAGACAGGCGATGAAGCTGGACGGGATGCAGATGGCCAGCAGGGTCAGGTAGTCGACGCCACGCGGCTCCAGCATGCCGGAGAAGGCGACCACGGCCGCCGAGATGGGGGAGGCGGTGATGGCAATCTGGGAGGCAACGACCGCGATGGAGAGCGGACGGGAGGGGCGAATGCCCTGCTCCTTGGCCACTTCGGCGATCACCGGCAGGGTGGAGAAGGCGGTGTGACCGGTCCCGGCCAGCATGGTCATCAGGTAGGTGACGACCGGCGCGGCGAAGGTGATGTGCTTGGGATTCTTGCGCAGGGCTTTTTCGGCCAGGTGCACCAGATAATCCATCCCGCCAGCCAGCTGCATACAGGCAATGGCGCAGATGACGGACGCGATGATCATGATCACGTCCCACGGGAGATAGGTCACCAGCTGATCGCTCGGGATGGGCATGCCCAGCCCCCAGGTCAGTACCAGTACCCCAAGACCACCGGCAAAGCCGATACCTATACTGCCTATCCGGGCCCCCAGATAGATAGCGGCGAGCACGACAAGTAACTCGATTCCAATCATAGCGAACACTCCATTTTCCAGTTTTTTTAGGTTTTATTAGGCTGAAAAGCCAATTCCCGATGGGGCTGTGGAGAGACCGCTCGGGAATTGACTTTAAATGGGCCGGGATAACCCCGGCCCATCTGCTCGCTTATACGGTGGCTTCGCGGGTGTAACGCTTGGCTTTGTATTGCGGGTTCATCAGGTTCTCGATGGAGAGGATCTCGTCCAGCTGTTCGGCGGTCAGCAGGCCGCGTTCCAGCACGACTTCGCGGACGTTCTTGCCGGTCTGGGCACAGATCTTGCCGACGATATCGCCTTCATGGTGACCGATGAAGGGGTTCAGGTAGGTCACGATGCCGATGGAGTTCAGCACGTGGTTCATGCAGATGTCCGGGTTGGCGGTGATGCCTTCCACGCACTTCTCGCGCAGGGAGATGCAGGCTTTTTCCATCAGGCTCAGGGATTCGAACATGGCCTGACCAATCACCGGCTCCATGACGTTCAGCTGCAGCTGACCGGCCTCGGCGGCGAAGGTGATGGTGACGTCGTTGCCGAATACCTTGAAGCAGGACTGGTTGACCACTTCCGGAATGACCGGGTTGACCTTGGCCGGCATGATGGAGGAGCCAGCCTGCATTTCCGGCAGGTTGATCTCTTTGAGCGCGGTGCGCGGGCCGGAGGAGAGCAGACGCAGGTCATTACAGATCTTGGAGAGCTTCATGGCCAGGCGCTTGACCGCACCGTGCAGCATCACATAGGCGCCGCAGTCGGAGGTCGCTTCGATGAGGTCCTCTGCCGGCACGTAGGCACGACCGGTGATCTCGGCCAGACGCTTGATGGCAAGACCGGAGTACTCGGGCGGAGTGTTCAGACCGGTACCGATGGCGGTGGCGCCCAGGTTCACTTCCAGCAGCAGCTCCTGGCAACGCTTGATGGATTTGATCTCTTCACGCAGGGTGACGGCGAAGGCGTGGAACTCCTGACCCAGGGTCATGGGCACGGCGTCCTGCAACTGGGTACGGCCCATTTTCAGGATATGTTTGAATTCCTTGGCTTTGACATCGAAGGCCGCGATGAGGGCTTCCAGAGCGTGCAGGGTGGTGTCGGTGCTGTTGACCACGGCCACGCGGAAACCGGTGGGGTAGGCATCGTTGGTGGACTGGCACTTGTTGACGTGATCGTTGGGGTTGATGACGTCGTAGCGACCCTTTTCAAGTCCCATCAGCTCGAGGGCGATGTTGGCCAGCACTTCGTTGGTGTTCATGTTGACGGAGGTACCGGCGCCGCCCTGATAGACATCGACCGGGAACTGGTCGAAGCACTTGCCGGTGTTCAGCATCAGGTCGCAGGCTTCGACAATCTTGTCTGCGATCTCGGGACGGATGGTGCCCAGCTCACCGTTGGCCAGTGCAGCCGCCTTCTTGGTCAGGACCATGCCACGAACAAACTCGGGAACGTCAGAAATCTTCTGAGTGCTGATCTTGAAGTTTTCAACAGCGCGCAGGGTGTGCACGCCGTAGTAGAGGTCGTTGGAAACTTCTTTGGTGCCCAGCAGGTCTTCTTCAATGCGGACGTTCTTGATGTCGCTCATTGTTATGCCTCAGAAATCAAATAAATGGAAACGATCCTCACCGAGTGGTCGCGATTTCCCTACGCACATTTCATCCTGAAGCACCACACATCGGGTGGGGCAGTTGGGAGCCAGTTGCTCCCTGTGCAATGACTGGTGTTGATGTTACCCCAATTGAGGTATCCGGTATTAGACCTGGATCACTAAATTTGAGGCAACCTCAGATTTCTTGTGGTCATTAAACAGATATTGCAATCGGGCGATTAACTTTGACAGAACAACCACCTCAATCCCAGTTGGGCGGACAAATATTTATCCGTATTCCGGGGCCTGCGGCAGGAGAGGCTTGAAAAATGATCAACCAGCCCCATGTTAATGTCAGAAGACCTGAACCCGGCGCGCCAGCATCAGCGATGTGCGGCTGCCGACCGGACACCCCGGGTCCATTCATTCATCGCTCCGAGGTTGCTATGGGCAAGTTGTTACTGTTGTTGGTCGGGCTGGTATTGCTGGAGCTCACCGTCATGATCAAGGTGGGCTCCGTGATCGGGGCCTTGCCGACCGTTGGCTTGCTGGTGCTGACCGCCGTGCTGGGATCGTCGCTGGTGCGCAGCGAGGGGATCAAGACCCTGCTCACTGCCCAGCAGAAGATGCAGCTGGGGGAGATGCCCGGCCGCGAGGTGATGGGGGGCATGATGCTGGCGCTGGCGGGCTTGCTGCTGATTATCCCGGGATTTGTGAGCGATATTGTCGGCATCCTGCTGCTGCAGCCCTGGCTGCGCAACATGCTGGCCGACAAGCTGATTGGCAGCAATCAGTTCAGGATGCAGATGGGGGGCTTCCAGGCTCGCCAGCAGCCGTTCGAGCCGGGTCCCGGCGATGACAGGCCCGGACAATCCCCGCGAGGGGGTGGCAACACCATCGAAGGGGAGTTCGAACGCAAAGAGTAATCGCGAGCCTCGGGCTGTGCCGTCAGGATCTCCCCTGATGGCACAGCCGCTCGAATCTGTGGCGGGCATACCCCCATGCCAGCAATCCGGCGGCCAGGTTCGCCAGCAGCATCCCCAGATAGATCCCCTGTTCTCCCCCCAGTTTTGCCCCCAGCCAGGCCCCCGGCAGCAAGAAGACAAACAGTCTGATGCCGTTTATCAGCAGTGACACCGCCGATGCCCTGACGCCGTTGAGCGCCGATGCCAGCAGCATCACCATGCCCTGAAAACCGTAGCCAATGGGGACCAGATGCAGATAGAGCACGATGAGTCGCACCACTTGCGGATGATCGCTGAACAGATCGGCGATGAAGGGGGCGAGAAGCCAGGTCAGCGCGTAGACCCCAAGCTGAAACAGCAGGGCGAAGCGCATGCAGAGCAGCAGGGCGGCCTTGGCTCGGGCCGGATTCCCGGCGCCGCAGTTCTGCGAGATGAAGGGAGCCAGCACGGAGGAGAGCGCCATCATCACGATGAGCAGCAAGGCCTCGACCCGGGATGCCGCGCCGTAGGCGGCGACCACCTCGGTTCCCAGCCCGGCGAAAATGATCATCAACACGGCGTTGGCCAGTGGGTTGAGCATGTTGGTAAACGATGCGGGCACCGCCACATGGAGCAGGGCGCGCCAGTGGGCCAGCAACTGCGGGCGCGGGGAGAGGCGCCAGCGCAGCAGGCCCTCGCGGTGGCGCAATATATAGAGGCTGACCAGCATGGCCATCAGCCAGGAGAGGGAAGTGGCGATGGCGGCTCCCCGAATGCCCCACTCGGGGAAGGGGCCCGGCCCGAAGATGAGCAGAGGATCCAGCACGCCGTTGACCAGACCGGCGACCCCCATCACCAGACTGGGGGTCTTGGTATCCCCCGTCGTCCGGATGGCCGCATTGCCGACCATGGGCACGACCAGCATGGGGACGGTCAGATACCAGATGAGCATGTAGTCGTGGATGAGGGAGATGAGCTCGGCGCTGGCCCCCAGCAGGGTGAACAGAGGGGTAATGGTCAATGCCCCCAGCCCGGCGAGCAGACTCACCAGGATGACGGCAAGGAACAGACAGTCTGTGGTGATGCGGGCTGCCTCGTCATGGCGACCCTGCCCCAGGGCATGACCGAGCAGGGCGCACAGGCCCGCCCCCAGCCCCATGGTCAGGGAGGTGACGACAAAGGTGACCGGGAAGGTGAAACTGATGGCGGCCAGCGCCTGGGTACCCAGCATGCCGATGAAGAAGGTATCGACCAGGTTGAAGGCCAGGATGGCGATGATGCCCAGGATCATGGGGCCCGTCATGCGCAGCAGCATGGGTGTCATGGGGGCGGTCAGCATGGGATTGGGTCGGCTCAAGGCAGAGTCTCTAGGTGCTTTGGGCCTGAATGCTGGCCGTCTCCATCCGCCTTCCTGATTGGGGATGGGTGATCCATCGAAGGTATTCATAGTACGTGAAAATATTTTTTTTGTATTTGCCCTTGAAGGGCTAGCCCTGTTGCCCCAGATCAGGGACATGACAAATTTGGCCGATTGCGGCCATTCCTCAAGCAACACAGAGACTCATTTTGGGAGAGTTATCGATGAAAATTCGTCCACTGCACGACCGCGTCATCATCAAGCGCATCGAAGCTGAAGCCAAATCCGCTGGCGGCATCGTCTTGACTGGCACTGCGGCCCAGAAGTCCACCCGTGGTGAAGTTCTTGCCGTGGGGACTGGTCGAATTCTGGACAATGGGGATGTCAAAGCACTGGCCGTCAAGGTGGGTGACAAGGTGATCTTCAACGAAGGCTACGGCGTGAAGACCGAAAAGCTGGATGGCCAGGACGTACTGATCCTGTCCGAGACCGACATCCTGGCGATTGTCGAAGAGTAATCACCCTCCCTCTTTTCCCGAATTGATTTAAGGATTGAAGAACATGGCAGCTAAAGAAGTTAAGTTTGGCAACGAAGCTCGCATCAAAATGCTGGAAGGCGTCAACATCCTGGCCGATGCCGTCAAGGTGACCCTGGGCCCGAAAGGCCGCAACGTGGTGCTGGACAAGTCCTTCGGCGCCCCGACCATCACCAAGGATGGCGTCTCCGTTGCCCGTGAAATCGAACTGGAAGACAAGTTCCAGAACATGGGTGCCCAGATGGTCAAGGAAGTCGCTTCCAAGGCCAATGATGCCGCCGGTGACGGTACCACCACTGCCACCGTACTGGCTCAAGCCATCGTCAACGAAGGCCTGAAGGCCGTTGCCGCCGGCATGAATCCCATGGATCTGAAGCGTGGTATCGACAAGGCCGTTGTGGCTGCCGTTGCCGAGCTGCAAGCTCTGTCCACCCCTTGTGCCGACAACAATGCCATCGCCCAGGTAGGCACCATCTCCGCCAACTCCGACGAGAAGGTCGGCAAGCTGATTGCCGAAGCCATGGACAAGGTCGGTCGTGACGGCGTCATCACCGTGGAAGACGGTCAGGGCCTGGACGACGAGCTGGCGGTGGTAGAAGGCATGCAGTTCGACCGCGGCTACCTCTCCCCTTACTTCGTGAACAAACCGGAAACCGGCTCCGTCGAACTGGATGACCCCTTCATCCTGCTGGTGGACAAGAAAGTCTCCAACATCCGCGAAATGCTGCCGGTGCTGGAAGGTGTGGCCAAGGCGGGCAAACCGCTGATCATCGTGGCCGAAGACGTGGAAGGCGAAGCGCTGGCGACTCTGGTGGTCAACACCATGCGTGGCATCGTGAAAGTGGCCGCCGTCAAGGCGCCGGGCTTCGGTGATCGCCGCAAGGCCATGCTGCAGGATATCGCCATCCTGACCGGTGGTACCGTGATCTCCGAAGAAGTGGGCATGGAGCTGGAAAAAGCGACCCTGGAAGATCTGGGCCGTGCCAAGCGCATCGTCATCACCAAAGAGAACACCACCATCATCGATGGCGTGGGTGATGCTGCCCTGATCGAAAGCCGCGTGGCCCAGATCCGTCAGCAGATCGAAGAGACCTCTTCCGATTACGACCGTGAGAAGCTGCAAGAGCGCGTGGCCAAGCTGGCCGGCGGTGTTGCCGTGATCAAGGTGGGTGCTGCCACTGAAGTTGAAATGAAAGAGAAGAAAGCCCGTGTTGACGATGCCCTGCACGCCACTCGCGCAGCCGTGGAAGAAGGCGTGGTTGCCGGTGGTGGTGTAGCGCTGGTGCGCGTTGCTGCCAAGCTGGCCTCCCTGCGTGGTGACAACGAAGACCAGAACGTCGGTATCAAGGTTGCCCTGCGCGCCATGGAAGCCCCGCTGCGTCAAATCGTCATCAACGCCGGCGAAGAAGCCTCCGTCATCGCCAATGCCGTGAAGAACGGTGAAGGCAACTACGGTTACAACGCCTACACCGAACAGTACGGCGACATGCTGGCCATGGGTATCCTGGATCCGACCAAGGTAACCCGTTCTGCCCTGCAGTTCGCCTCGTCCGTCGCCGGCCTGATGATCACCACAGAGTGCATGATCTCCGAGCTGCCGAAGAAAGATGCACCTGCCATGCCTGATATGGGTGGCATGGGCGGTATGGGTATGATGTAATCCCGTCAAGTCATCAAACGGCTCGCTTTTGCGGGCCGTTTTTTTTAGTGCTACTAAGCTGAAGTTGTTGATAGTGAAATGATCTGAGGTGAACATGCGATACTTAGGGCTTCTCCCGTTACTCCTTTTCCTGGCCTTGCCGGGCATGGCGCTGGCGACACCGCAGGGGCCGGTCATTCTCAGGGTGACGGGGAATCTGGACCCTGCCGATCCGGCAGATGGAGAGGTGCTGTTCGATATGGCCATGATCCAGGCGCTGCCGCAGCATGAGGTGGTGACGAGCAATCCCTGGGTGGACAAACCGCACAAATACGTGGGGCCGAAACTGGCGGACGTGCTGACTGAGGTAAAGGCCAACGGCAAGAGCATCACGCTCACCGCCCTGAACAGTTTCCAGATCCGGATCAACTGGGATAAGGTCAAGCAATACGATCCTATCCTGGCCTGGCAGGATGACGGGATGACCATGCGGGTACGTGACAAGGGGCCGCTCTGGTTTATCCTGCCACTGGATCAGCATCCCGAACTCAGGCGTTCCGAGTTCACCGACATGATGATCTGGCAACTGAGTGCGATCGACATTCAGCAGTAAAAACGGTGGTTTACGGGAGTACTGGGTGAAAGCGAAGACCAGGGCCTGGCCCTTACTCGGCGTTCTTTATCTATCCATTCTGTTGTTCACGGGTAGCACCCTCTATTGCCTGGTGCAGATACAAAATGCGACCCGGGTGATGGAGAAGTACACCTATGACGTCTCCTGGGCATTGATGCAGTTGCAGCTCGAGCTGGGCCGCTTTCTCAATGCCGTCGAGATTTACCACTATGGCGGCATAGACCAGGAAGCCCTGCTGCTCCGCTATGACATTCTCTGGAGTCGTACCCCCATCCTCCTGAGCGGCCAATTGAGAAAAAGCCTCGCGGACAATCCGAAGACGCTGCGGCTGGTGAAACTGACCGAAAGCAGTATCCGCAAGCTGGAGCCTGATTTGGTCAGGCTCAAACCGGGGACGCCGGATTACCAGCAAGTCATGATGACACTGGCGCCCTTGCAGGAACCCCTCTCTTACTCTCTTGCTTCCGTCATGCAGAACAATATCAACGTCTATACGGGCAACGACGCGCGTTTTGGCCAGTTGCGCAATGCCCTGCTGTTCATGGTGTCGGGGCTGGTGGTGTCCGTCATTCTGCTCAGCGGCCTGCTGGTGCGAGAAGCCAGGCGCCATTTCAGGACCGCTAGGATCGATCCCCTCACCGGGCTCGCCAACCGGCTGGCGCTGCTGGAAAAGATGGATGCCTATGTCACCCGTGACACCTCCTTCGGACTGGTGCTGGTCGACATCAACGACTTTCGTGATATCAACAGCAAGTTTGGCTACAACACAGGGGACCTCCTGTTGCAAGAGGTGGCAAAGCGGTTGCGCGCCCTGTGCGAAAACGGGGAGTGGGTGGCGCGTTTGGGGGGAGATCAGCTTGCCATGCTGCAACGGGAGGGGAGCGATCTTCGCCAGGTCAGGGAGCTCGTGGCCAGAGTACTCCACTCCATCAAGCAAGACATCATCATCGACAACTACCCTTTTCGGCTTGAGGTTGGTATCGGTATCGCCTTCTTCCCGACCGACAGCAACCAGACCCAGGAGTTGCTCAGCCGGGCGGAGCAGGCCCTCTCTCACAGCCGCAAGACCCATGTTCCCTATGTCATCTATGACAGTTCCCTGCTCAACGAGACGGCCAGGCGCAAGCATCTTGCTTCCGACATGGTGATGGCACTGGAGCACAATGCGCTCGAGCTCTATTACCAGCCCATCGTCAATCTGGAAAGTGGCCGCTGTGAAGCCGTGGAGGCGCTGCTGCGCTGGCGCCATCCCGAGCTTGGCTTTATCCCGCCCAACGAGGTGATCCAGGTGGCGGAAGAGTTTCAGCTGGCTGAGAAACTGGGTGGTTGGGTATTGAATACCGCATGTGAGCAACTGCATCAGTGGCAGCACCTGGGTTTGGTGGACTTGCAGATGTGCGTGAACATCTCCCCGGGCATGTACCAGCGCAACCTGCTGAAGCTGGTGGCCAGAGCGCTGATGGAGCACCATATTCCCGCGTCCAGCCTGGTGCTGGAGGTGACGGAAGACACCACCATGCGCGAGGTCAAGAACTCGCTGCAGTTGATGCAGGATCTCAGCCAGCAGGGGGTACATCTGGCCCTTGACGACTTCGGCACCGGCTACTCCTCCCTCAGCTATCTGCAGAAGCTGCCGGTGAGCAAGGTGAAGATAGACAGGTCCTTCATTCAGGGTATCGACACCTCTATCGAGGCGGCCGAACTGGTCGCCAACATCTGCCGTATGGGCTCCATGCTTGGCAAGAAACTGGTATGTGAAGGGATCGAGACCCAGGGGCAGCTCGATGTGCTGCGCTCATTGACCGACATACATCTGTATGGGCAGGGATATCTGTTCAGTCGCCCGGAGCATGCTGAAAAGGCCTATCAGACATTGCTGGAGATGGAAGAGCGTTGGTTGGCCCGGCGCTCGCCGGACAAGGCATATCTGCGTTGAACGATATGGCTCATGTCTCACCGGGCCCGGCCGATAGTCTCTTGGCAGGAGGTACACAATGGATATTTCTAGTTCTGCAAATGCGTCGTTCGGTTCTGCACTAATGGTGGCCAGCCTGGCCAAAAAGCAGCAGACCCAGGAAGGCGAATCCGCACTGAAACTGCTGGAAACAGCAGCGCAATCCGCTCCGGCAGCGCCGACATCGGCCAGTGCTTCCCTCGGAAGCAAGATCGATATCCGCGTCTGAGCGATAAAAAAGCCCCCATCTCTCGATGGGGGCTTTCTTTTTATTGGGCTGTTATCTGCCAGGCTCAGACCGGGAAAGGGGCCGGGGCCTCGAAGGTCATCCGCTCGCCGCTTCTGGGGTGGCTGATGGTCAGGCTGGCCGCATGCAGATAAAGGTGCGGTGCAGCCGCCAGCGCATCCGGGTTGGCGTAGAGGTTGTCACCGAGGATGGGGTGACCCAGCTCCAGCATGTGTACCCGCAACTGATGGGAGCGACCGGTAATCGGGGTCAGCTTGATCAGGCTGTTGCCGTTCTCCACCTTAAGTTTTTGCCACAGTGTCAGGGCATGACGCCCCTCCTCAAAATCCACCTTCTGCTTCGGCCGGTTGGGCCAGTCGACGCAGAGCGGCAGATCCACTTCGCCCGCATCCAGCTCCGGTTCACCCCACACCCAGGCGAGGTAGTGCTTCTCGGTCTCCCGCTCGCGGAATTGCCGGCTCAGCTCCCGGTGGGAGTTGGGGTTGAGCGGGATCACCAGCACGCCTGTGGTCGCCATGTCGAGGCGATGGGCGGCTGCCGCCTTGGGGTGCTGCTGCTTGACCCGATGGAGCACGCTGTCTTCATTCTCGGGGCCGCGCCCGGGGACGCTCAGCAGGCCAGTGGGCTTGTTGACCACCATGATGTCCTTGTCCTTGAACAGGATATCGAGCCAGGGTTCCAGGGGCGGGGAGTATACAAACATAGCGTCTCGCATCTTGGGTCAAAGCGGGGGCAAGCCCCCCATCAGTTATGGGTTACCACGATAAAAGTGCATGGCAGCCAACTCGCGTTGGGCCTGGCTATTATCAACCAGATGATGCCTGCACCGTTTTGTCAGTTATGGGTAACCACGATCAAAAGTGCATGGCATCCAGCCTGAGTTGGGTCTGGTCGTTAGCAACCAGATGATGCCTGCACCGTTTTATCAGTTATGGGTAACCACAATAAAGCGGATGGCATCCAGCTTGAGCTGGGTCTGGTCGATCAGGTGGTGCAATTCTGCCTGCAAATTGCGCAGATAATCCAGTTCGCTGTCGCGCACATTCGGGTTGACCGCCTTGAGTGCCTCCAGCCTGTCCAGATCCTGTTGCAGGGTCTGCGCCATCTGGGCACGGGCCTTGTCGACAATCCCGGCTTTCAGTTCGTTGGCAATGACCTCGCCCTTGCCAATCAGGCCGTGGATCACCGGCTGGGATGCGGTAACCAGCTTGCTACCAAGGTGGCGGTTGACCGGTGTCAGCTGGCGGTTGAAGGCATCGAATGCCACCTTCTCTCCCAGATTCTGGCCGTTCTTGTCCATCAGCAGACGGATCGGCGTCGGCGGCATGAAACGGTAGAGCTGTGGATGAGCTGCGGACTCGGCAACGAAGATCAGCTCAAGCAGGATGGAGCCGACCGGCAGCGCCTTGTTCTTGAGCAGTGCCACCGAGGTGGCACCGATCTCGGAACCCAGGATCAGGTCGATACCGCCGCGCATCATGGGGTGATCCCAGGAGAGCAGCGCCATGTCATCCCGCGACAGGGCGGTGTTGCGATCGAAGGTGATGGTCATGCCGTCTTGCGGCAGGCCCGGGAAGCTCGGCACCAGCATGTGATCCCCGGGAGTCAGCACCAGCGCATTTTCACCGCGATCATCCTGGTTGACGCCGATCTCGTCGAACATCTTGAGGGCGAAGGAGATCATGCCGGTGTCGTCATCTTCGGCGGCGAGCTTGTTGACCAACTGCTGGGCGGCGGTGCCACCGCTGGAGTGGATTTCCAGCAGGCGATCGCGACCCTGTTCCAGCCGGGACTTGAGCGGCTCGTGCAGTTCGCGGGTCTTGGCCAGCAGGGCGTCGAGGGGGCCCTGCTCGCCGGTGTTGGCGGCCAGCAGCTCGAACAGCTCGTCACGTACCGCTTCGAACACCGGGCGGGCCGTCGGGCAGGTCTGCTCGAACGCATCCAGACCATCGTGATACCAGAGCTGCAGGGCGCGCTGGGCAGTCCCTTCCAGATAGGGAACGTGGATCTCGACGGTATTCTGCTGACCGATACGATCCAGTCGGCCGATACGCTGTTCCAGCAGATCCGGGTTGAGTGGCAGATCGAACAGCACCAGATGGCTGGCAAACTGGAAGTTGCGACCTTCTGAGCCGATCTCGGAGCAGAGCAGCACCTGAGCGCCCCCCTCAGCTTGAGCGAAATAGGCGGAGGCCTTGTCCCGCTCGAGGATCGACATCCCTTCGTGGAACACGGCGCCACGGATCCCTTCACGGGTGCGCAGCGCCTCTTCCAGGGCGATGGCGGTGGCTGCTTCGGAGCAGATCACCAGCACCTTCTGCTGACGGGCGGAGAGCAGCAGTTCCAGCAACCATTCGACGCGCGGGTCGAACTGGGTCCAGGTAGCGTTGTCGCCTTCGAACTGCTGGAAGATCTTCTCGGGATAGAGGTAGCGCAGGGCACGGGTCTGCAGATCGCCGCCATTGCCACCCATCATGCCCATCACCTTGATGGCGGTCTTGTACTGCTCCGGCAGCGGCATGGGGTAGACGTTGAGGTGGCGCTCCGGGAAGCCCTGAATATTGGCGCGGCTGTTACGGAACAGCACCCGGCCGGTGCCATGCTGATCCAGCAGCTTGGCGACCGCCTGCTGGCGGGCGGCTGCATCGTTTAAGTCCAGCCCTTCCAGCTGGCTGGCGAGGATTTGCTTGGCGTCATTGCTCAGGGTCTCGCCATCCAGCAGCTCCTGGGCTGCGCTCGCGACCTGACCGTAGGCCTGCTCCTCGGCGAGGAAGGCGTCGTAGTCGTAGAAACGCTCCGGGTCGAGCAGGCGCAGACGAGCAAAGTGACTCTGGTGGCCCAGCTGATCAGGGGTTGCGGTCAGCAGCAGTACACCTGGTACCTGTTCGGCCAGCGCTTCCACCATTTCGTAGGGACGGCTGGGGGCTTCCTCACTCCATTCCAGATGGTGCGCTTCGTCGACGACCAGCAGATCCCACTCGGCTTCCAGCACCTGTTCGAAGCGACGACGCTTCTTGCGCAGGAAGTCGAGGCTGCAGATCACCAGCTGTTCGGTCTCGAAGGGGTTCTCCGCATCGGCGAACGCCTCGATGCAGCGCTCCTCGTCAAACAGGGAGAAGTGCAGGTTGAAACGGCGCAGCATCTCGACCAGCCACTGGTGCTGGAGCGTTTCGGGCAGCAGGATCAGCACCCGATGGGCGCGGCCGGAGAGCAGTTGCTGGTGAATGATCATGCCTGCTTCGATGGTCTTGCCCAGACCCACCTCGTCCGCCAGCAATACGCGCGGGGCGTAGCGGTGACCCACTTCATGGGCGATGTAGAGCTGATGCGGGATCAGACTGACTTTCCCGCCAGCCAGACCGCGAGTCGGGTTGCGGCGACGCTGGTGCTGGTTGACCAGCGCCTCGTAACGAAGGGTAAAGCGGGACATCCGGTCGATCTGGCCGGTGAACAGGCGATCCTGCGGCTTGTTGAACTTGATGAAGTTGTTGAGAAACACTTCCTTGAGGGCAACGGGCTCATCATTGTCGGTGCGCACACCCACATATATAAGCAGGCCGTCTTTCTCCTGCACTTCTTCGACCGTCATGGTCCAGTCTTCGTGACTGGCTATCTGATCGCCCACATTGAAGCTGACCCGGGTCACCGGCGCCTCTTCTTTGGCATACATGCGGTTTTCACCGGTAGCCGGAAACAACAGGGTAACCATGCGTCCTTCAACAGCAACGACAGTCCCCAACCCCAGATCCGTCTCTGTATCACTAATCCAACGCTGGCCAAGTGCAAAAGGCATTAAACTCTCCAAAGCCCAAGAGTGTGTGAATCGCAAAGGGGCGCTATGTTACCCGAAGGCGGAAAGCCGATCATCATGGTTGTGCAGCAGGGGAAAGCCAAATCGATACAAGCTTGATCTGCCAACCTGCCAGCCTCAATACAGCATCCGGAATACCAATCTGCAGATCCTTTTCGTGCATTAATACATCACCGCGGTTGCTTTGTGAGCGGTTGAGCGATGAAAGCCATCTTTTTGCAATTACCCCCTTGCCAGAACGAATTCGCTCCCTATAATGCGCCTCCATCGACAGGGCAAGCGGCAACGCAAACAAGCCGGTCGGTAGCCTCGAAAAGCCTTTGAAAATAAGGCTTGACTCGAGAAGGCGGTTGAGTAGAATGCCACTCCCGCAGCAGCCAAAAGCTGCGTCGCTCTTTAACAATTTGAATCAAGCAATCTGTGTGGGCACTCACAGCATCGAGCA
>NZ_JAGKRH010000364.1:0-293 GCF_017939245.1 Aeromonas sp. PrichA-15
CCTTTCACCCCCAGCCACAGGTCATCCCCTAACTTTGCAACGTTAGTGGGTTCGGTCCTCCAGTTGATGTTACTCAACCTTCAACCTGCCCATGGCTAGATCACCCGGTTTCGGGTCTACACCTTGCAACTAGACGCCCAGTTAAGACTCGGTTTCCCTACGGCTCCCCTATACGGTTAACCTCGCTACAAAATGTAAGTCGCTGACCCATTATACAAAAGGTACGCAGTCACCCCGAAGGGCTCCCACTGCTTGTACGTACACGGTTTCAGGTTCTATTTCACTCCCCTCAC
>NZ_JAGKRH010000365.1:0-293 GCF_017939245.1 Aeromonas sp. PrichA-15
TCCATCGCCACCGCTTCAATCTGCTGGCATCGCTCGCCGAGCTGCTCGAAGAAGGGACGGATAGCGGCCCGGCTGTTGCCGTGCCCCACCCACAGGACGCGGGTTCGCTCGGCATCCATGATCACGGTGGCATAGCGGTGTCCCTTATGCAGGGCAAACTCATCCATCACCAGCCGCCGCACCTCCCCAAGTTCGATGGTGCCCACACTGGTCTGCAAACGGCGCTTGTCGATCTCCTTGATGGTGTGCCAACCGACCCCGGTGAGCTGGCTGACATGGCGGATGGGGAGGTA
>NZ_JAGKRH010000366.1:0-341 GCF_017939245.1 Aeromonas sp. PrichA-15
ATGTCGATGTTCCTGGCCGACGAGCTGCTGCCGTTGATGGCCGGATGCTGGCCCGCCAGTGCCAGCCAGTTGGATGCCAATGCCCGCGGCGTGGCCATGGCCTGGGGTGTTCAACTGCGCGGGTTCACCGCCCAGCAGATCCGCGAGGCGGTGTTGGAACTGGCCGATGACGCCGGTCGTCAGTTCGCCCCACGCCCGGCCGAGGTCAAGGCCACCATCCTGCAGCGCAATCCGGTACCGAAGTCTGCCCCTGTGGGCCGCCAGGTCTCTTTGCGAGCCTGCGAGATGCAGGCGGAGGCCCGTGTCTATGTGCGTGATCGCGAGGTGACCGATGAGGCGGT
>NZ_JAGKRH010000367.1:0-293 GCF_017939245.1 Aeromonas sp. PrichA-15
AAGCTCAAGGATTTGCATGGCGCGTGGATGCGCTGCTTTGATAAGAAACTCGCCGCCAAGGCACCCGTATTCAAGAAAAAAAGCGACAACCGCGACGCTATCCGGTTCGTCAACTTCGACAAGTATTGCCGCCTTGAAAAGGGTCGAGTGAAGCTGCCTGCCGGGCTGGCGTGGGTCAAGTTCCGTCAGTCCCAGCCAGTTGAAGGGAAAATTAAAAACGCGACCGTCAGCCAAGCAGCCGGGCACTGGTATATCTCCTTTCAGGTCGAGCAGGAGACGCTTGAGCCAATTCA
>NZ_JAGKRH010000368.1:0-538 GCF_017939245.1 Aeromonas sp. PrichA-15
AAAACGGCTCGATGACTTCCACCATGTTTTGCCATGGCAGAATCTGCTCCATGCGGGACAAGAAAATCTCTTTTCTGGTCTGACGGCGCTTACTGCTGAATTCACTGTCGGCGAAGGTAAGTTGATGACTCATGATGAACCCTGTTACATGGCTCCAGATGACAAACATGATCTCATATCAGGGACTTGTTCGCACCTTCCCTAGTATGTCAGAATTAATAAGCTCAACACCAACCTAAAATGGCGGCCAGATGGCCGCCATTTTATTTATTGCTTTAATTCATCTAGAAATATCAACGAGCCGGTCGTTTGGCCCCGTGTCCTTTAGTGACGGACTTGCCACGCTGACCTCCCGATTTAACTGTACCAACTCGGATCGGGGGTTTTCCTTTATTCATATACAGGACCTTAAGAAAACACTTCATTTGAAATTCCTTCTAAGGTCCTGTTCTGTATCGATTTTCGCTGCTTGGTTCGACGGGCATTTTTCGCCAAGTAAACGGCAGCCCATTCCAGACGCTCTCTTATTTCCACCAAC
>NZ_JAGKRH010000369.1:0-2130 GCF_017939245.1 Aeromonas sp. PrichA-15
CCACAGCGCGAGGAGCTGGCCGAGGTGGATGTGGACTGGCTGATCGCCGAGCGCCCCGGCAAGGTAAGAACCTTGAAACAGCATCCACGCAAGAACAAAACGGCCATCAACATCGAATACATGAAAGCCAGCATCCGGGCCAAGGTCAGGGCGGGAGCACACTTTGTTGATATTTTAACCAAAGAATAACTGAGCCCGATAGTCGTCATTCCAGCCGGCTCTTTTTAGCTTGTTTCTCTGACTTCGAGCACCACAATTGCTCTGTTTTACGATATTCAATACGAACCGCCGGAATAGCGCCATATTCTCGACCGCATCCTCCATCGCTATCCTGGAAGCATCCTCGTTGAACACCACATCAAGAATGTAATGCTGGCTGTTCTCTATCCGCCAGTGCTGCCGTATATAGTGCCCTAAATAACTGATCCCAATAGTGCTACACCTTCGCTGTGCCATAGCCATTCCCCGGGAAAGGAGACACGGTATCCATGAAGTGTTTCACTCGGGCCAGCAGGTTTGCCATCCCTCTGCATTGATGATTGCGCGTGATGGTTTCATGTAACTTGTGCCATAGCCGTTCTATGTGATTAACCCAAGGGCTGTAAACTGGCTGGAACACCAGGCAGAACTTGGGATTCTTCTTCAACCATCGCTCGGTCTGTTTGCTTTTGTGAATGATGTAGTTATCGAGGATCAACGTGATGGTTTTGGCTCGTCGGTAGTGGTGGCGCAGCTTTTCCAGCATGGCAATAAACAGCGATGAGTTTTTCTTGATCCCGCTGACGTGGTAATCCCCCCATTTTTTGGAGCACTCAAAAGTAGAGGTCATGCGGCCTGTGCCAAGCGCTGTTTCGGCGTGTAGCCGCCCAGCGCCATATTGGGCCGCTCATGGTTATAAACCCACAGCCAGTTCGTGGCAAATTCCTGTAACTCATTCAGTGACTCAAACAGGTAATGGCCCAACCAGTCGTAACGCACAGTGCGGTTAAATCGCTCTATGTAGGCATTCTGCTGCGGGTTGCCTGGCTGGATATACCTCAGCGCAATCCTCTTCTGCTGCGCCCATTGCTTGAGCTCTTCGCTGATATATTCCGGACCATTATCACAGCGGATTGCGGCTGGTTTGCCCCGCCACTCGATGACCTGCTCCAGCACCCGTTTGACTCGCGAGGCAGGCAAGGAAAAATCCACCTCGATGCACAGTGCTTCGCGATTGAAGTCATCGATCACATTAAACAACCGCACCGAACGACCATCGCTGAGCTGGTCATGCATAAAGTCCATCGACCAACAGTGATTCGGTTGGTCAGGGACTGCCAACGGCTCCGGCTTGGCGCGTACTAGCCGCTTCTTGGGTTTTATCCGCAGATTGAGCTCTAGCGCCCGATAGATCCGGTAGACCCGCTTGTGGTTCCAGCCAAAGCCTTTGACGTTACGCAGGTACAGGAAGCACAGTCCGAAACCCCAGTTGCGCTGGTTGGCGGTGAGGCGCAGTAGCCAGTCGGCAATCTCCTGGTTTTCATCAGCCAGCACGGGCTGATAACGGTAGCAACCCTCGCTCACCTTGAACACCTGGCAAGCCAGACGGATAGAAATGGCGTAATGAGCCACAGCCTTGGTCGCCATCTCCCTGCGGGCAGATGGCGTCACCACTTTTTTGCCATCGCCTCGGAGATGATCTCAGCCTTTAGGCGCTCCTCGGCATACATCTTCTTAAGGCGACGATTTTCCTCTTCCAGCTCTTTGAGGCGCGCCATGAGAGAGGCATCCATGCCACCGAATTTGGAGCGCCACTTGTAGAAGGTGGCGGAGCTGATGCCATGCTCACGGCAGAGCTCAGGGACGGGTGAACCAGACTCGGCCTGCTTGAGGATGGCGATGATCTGTGCATCGCTAAAGCGTGATGTTTTCATGTAGAACCTCCTGCGTTCAAGATACGAGAAAATTCTACTTATGAGCACCTCAGTTTTTCGGGGGGATTACCTGACAACGGCTCCTTTTAGCTCAAGAATGTCCAGCATATCTTTGACGGTTTCGATTTCCCCCTTCTTGTTAGGGGTTGCTTTCTGGCTTAACACCAGCCCATTTTCGGTATCGTAAGCCGTGACCAACTGAAGCGCATCCTTGGCA
>NZ_JAGKRH010000370.1:0-949 GCF_017939245.1 Aeromonas sp. PrichA-15
GATATTCAATACGAACCGCCGGAATAGCGCCATATTCTCGACCGCATCCTCCATCGCTATCCTGGAAGCATCCTCGTTGAACACCACATCAAGAATGTAATGCTGGCTGTTCTCTATCCGCCAGTGCTGCCGTATATAGTGCCCTAACAGCTTGTGCTTGGGGGATAACGAGCTGACATAGTAAGAGGTATCTACCGTTCCTTTTCCGTTGGCGCTGCGGTGACGCTCAACGGCAATGATGCTGCGGATTGTCGGCCATTTCTCCGTCAACTCTGGCGGTAATTTGGCTTTTAATTGAAACACATAACGCTCTTCCTGGCGGCCATGTCCACTCTCTTTGTGCTCGACGACAATCTTCTCTTTCTGGGCGTCAAACAGTGACTGGAATTGCGATTGAACCGCTTGATACAGCTTCGGTTGATTATTCTTGACCTGTACCACTACATGAGCCTTCTTCTCGCTGATTTTCTCCAGTGTCTCACACTGACAATGCAACGCATCGAGTGTGACAACGGCTCCTTTTAGCTCAAGAATGTCCAGCATATCTTTGACGGTTTCGATTTCCCCCTTCTTGTTAGGGGTTGCTTTCTGGCTTAACACCAGCCCATTTTCGGTATCGTAAGCCGTGACCAACTGAAGCGCATCCTTGGCATTTCCCCGAAAGGAGCCGCGTAACACCTTGCCATCAAAGGCAATGATGGGTTTGCCCTGATGAGTGCGCTGTTCATTGACCCAGCACAATGACAATGCAGCGCAGAATGCGGGCAACCGTGTGACGCCGCGGGATGCCGTTGGCAAAGGGGCGATGCTGACGGAGCCAATCGATCTTTGAATCGCCATAGGTTTCGATGTCATTCCAGCCCTCGGCACCACTCATGATGGCACTGATGACAAGGAACATGACATCAACCAGGTTATGTTTACGATTGATCTCAGAGCGAGTTTCTTC
>NZ_JAGKRH010000370.1:1141-8460 GCF_017939245.1 Aeromonas sp. PrichA-15
GGTAGAGGGTGGAGCGATGAACGCCAATGGCGCGTGCGGTGGCAAGGATGGACATCCCCTGTGCGCGAAGCACCGATAACTGGTATCGTTGCCCCTCGGTCAACTGCTGATAGCTCATGGTGATACTGCTTTTACTTTGGCGAGCAGAAGGGTACCACCAATCAGCAGTTGGCCACCTCTCGCCATTCATCCATGAGTGTCGCACTTATTATCTGAATTCCCGTATGACTTATTCGCACCTTCCTTAGTACATGAGAACATAATATACTTTATTAATGTTCAGTGTATGAAATGACATTTAAATTTGTTTTAAATAACACGCCTCATTAATCCCTTGCCATGACAAATTAATTTTTGTTTTTATTATCTGCATTATCAAATAGTCTGAGCACCTCATAATAAGTTGTATCTATATGGTCGAGAACATGGTGATACTTCACCTTAGTTTCCTTCAGAAAAGCAATGATGATATCAACTGCCGGCTGCCATAATAACTCTTTCATATCCTCATCCTCGAATGCATAGATGAGGCTGGTAAAGCAGGAGAAAAAATAATTCAGAGAACCTACCAACACTCGATACACATGGTGCTGTCGGGTTCCTGCAACATATATGAGATAATCATACTGCCTCTGCATGAGAGAGGCGAAGGTCTGTCTATCATATTGAGTAGACTCCCATTCAGTAATCATCAGATCCACAAGTTCGTCAAAAAAGTCTATTGCCAGTAATCCGCTTATCTCATCAGAGGTTATCGACAGGGGGCGGAACAATCTATTATAAAGGTTGTCCAGCAACTCCTTTTTATCTAATGACTGAACCTGCAATGCTATGTGCTCAACAGGCAAAGGTCTGGCCCCTTTAATAATGGCACCATCGCTACAATTAAAGCATCGAACGTCTTCATTATCCCTTAATAGGTGCTCCATACTGTAAATAGCAAGTCCAAACAAGGTATTGGTAGTAATCGTGCCGCCAAAATTCCCATCTACGGCAAAGCCTGTTTCGGCTGTTACTATATCGGTTAGCTGTTTTATTGGTTGTTGTTTGTTGTAGTAAAGACTATGCGCCGAATGGTGCTGGTTATTATTCTTATAACCATTGTCGATACCAAATAGATATACTTCATCGAAACCCAGTGTTACTGCATAACTGAGACCGGCATTACCAACAAATGGATTGACGAAACGTAGATCGGAAAAATTTTGTACATCGCCATCCCGCCCATTAAGAATGGCATACATGGGTTCATTAGGCTTAAAACCAAGTCCCGTACGGGCAAAGTATTGTTTACACTCCGGATGAATGACATCCACACTCAGGAACAGGATATCCTTGAGATAATCGGGATCCTTGAGCAAGGCAAGGAAATCAGCCGAACTCTTAGTGCGTTCAACTGCAACATATATATCTGGCTTTATGCCCTGCTTATGCAACGCACTGATACTAGAGCCACAAGCAATCAGGATCCCCTGATCCCCATGTTCACGGAGAAACGGTAATGCTGTATCGAGTGAAGCGCCATTGCCAATGACAAATGCTGGCAAACGAGACAGATCTTGCGGCCATCCATCATTCTTTAACAAGAAGGGAGTACGTTCAACCAAATGCTGATGACTATGAGCGATGGCGAACAAGTTGTCGTCAAAAAAACCCCACCCTGTTTTGAGTAAATAGAATTCCTTGGACACTCTTGCGATTAGAGAAAATATAGTATCGGACGGGTAATGCCAGAAGGCAAATTGATTGGATACCCAAAAAGCACCTTTCTTATGCACTGCATCTAACATATCATTGATCAGGGTATCTTCATCATGACCAATAAAAAAATGCAGTCCCATTTCTTCTTCATTAAGGAAGGAAAGCAAAGGAGCCCAATCAAAAGTAAAGAGAGAGGCATAAAATAGATCAAGATCCGGTTCGAAGATGAAGAGATTCTTAATGGCACATCGTTCATACAAGAATCCCAACTGATATCCAAGACCAACACCGAACATCATCACCAATGGCATGGTCGCAGGAACCCCCTTCATCCGGGTTAATTTCCCCTCCATCTCTTCAATCAGCTCTCCCATTTTATTCAAATACTGTACATGGATCTGATTAAAAAAATCCTGATCGTTACTGTAACGAGTACTTTCGATGACTGATCTCTGCATGACTAATTCAATCTGGGCTGAAGCTTCCTGATATGGATCTTTGCCGTAAAGAGATACTTTATCATCAAGCCATAATAGATTGGGAATACCATTCTCATTGCAATACAATCGGAATGGTCGCACTGGTTGATAGTTTTCGAACTGCTCATAAATGGCTGGTATATATCGACGAAAAGCATTCAAATTATCATTGAATCGGATGGGTAGCATCTCAACCATGGCTTTTTCTTGTTCTTGCTGGCGGCGCAGACGTGCAATTTCAGCCTCAAGCGATTCTATGCTTTGATCGATATTCATAAATGATCCTACTTATCTGGAGTGAGCTTTATACATTTGGGTTGCCTTATCTGCAACCATGACATCGCGCAGACGTTGTTGCAGATCACACTTCTCCATCTCGAGAACAACACACAATTTACCATCAAGCGCAAGAACGGCCTTGGCGGCCAGTACTAACTCTTGGCTAAACTGCCCGATAGCACAGAGCGATTGTAAAAAAGCTAAGCGCTCATCAACCAATCGATGAGCCAATGGCAAATCCTGTGCTGCGAGAGCGCCCTCAATGGCCGAACTCAATTCTCGTAATTTAGTCGCATCTTTCATACGGCAGTCTGTCGTGCCAATGCCTGTGCCCGCTCTTCTAACGGTATCGCATCCCAACCACTCTTAATCGTCTGCATCAGTTTGCCCACCTCATCAAGCGGAGCCGTATCCATATTGCGGCTGGCATCAAGCAATCTCTGCTTCATGTAGTCATAAAGCGCAAACAGATCCTCCGGCACCTTGCCATAGGAGAGATCCAGCGCGTCCTGCAGGCCATTGATGATGGCCATGCTCTTGGAGATGGCAACCGACTTGGCTTCGAAATCCCGGCGCTCTATGGCCCCTTTCGACTGGGCGAGGCGCTCGACGCAGACTTGCATCATTAGCTGGATGACACGATAAGGATCGGCCACAGCCATCTCGGTTTGCAGGTTCTGGGTGGTGTAGGCTTTGATACTCTTGCGATACATGACAACTCTCCTCCCTCGGGATCGCGAAAAATGTTAATCAGGATGACGTAGAGGTATTAATACGGCTCAGATAGGAGGCCGACTGGTTCATCTTGGCAAGTATGGCATCTAGGCCGGCATAACGAGCTCGCAGACTGGCCTCGTATTTGACCAACTGGGCCGAGGCATCAGACTCTTTCTGGGCCAGAGTTCGAAGATCTGAATTGAGCGAGTCTTCCCGCTGAGCCAACAGCCCCCCAGTCTTGGAGTAACCCTCCAGAGCCGTCGCCATCTTGCCAGCCACCCCCTTCTCACCACCAAAAATGGCGACCACCTGCTCGAAGTTCTTGTCCAGCGCCTCGTCAAATTTCTCGTTATCCAGGGAGAGTGCCCCCTTGTTGTCCATCTTGACTCCGAGCTGGAAGATAGAGGAAAACGAGCTCGAATTTTCGGAAGGGGAGATAATGGAGCCGCTCATCAGGTTGACCACGCTGCGGGTCACAGAATCACCGGCGAGGGCCCCACCGTCATCCTTGCTCTGCCCTGCCACTATGGTGTTGCGCTTGCCCAGGGCATCGGCCTTGCTCACCAGACCGTTATAGCCATCGATAAAGCTCTTGACCATAGTCTTGATGCCCTCTTTATCGGTAGCGACATCGACCTTGTTGGACTTGGCATTACCGTCCGTATCCTTGTCAGATTCGCGCAGCACCGTGACCTTGAGGCCCATGATGGTACCATCGAAAGTATTGCTGTCACTGGTCAGGGTATTGCCATCCACCACTATCTCGGCATTGCTGGCGGTCTGGGTCTGGGTCAGGGAGGAAGCAAAACCTGTCAGGCCCGCGGTGTTGCCGCTGACCTGCAGATCTTTGCCGGTGCCGCTCACGCCTGAGTCCAGCACCAGCTTGGCCTTACCATCGGAGGTGTTGATGATGTTGGCGGTCAGGCCGAAGTTGTCGCCGTCGTTGTTGATCTTCTTGCGCACACTCTGCAGCGAATCCCCCGCCTTTACGTCCACGGAGAAGGTCTTGTCACCGGCCTTGAAGGTCAGGATGCCATCTTCGGTCGCCAGAGAATCCGTCGAACTGTCAAAGGTGCCTTCAAACTTGCTGGTGGTTGCCAATTTCTTGACAGTGATATTGTACTGACCATTGGAGGCCCCGGTCTTGCTCTCCACCTTGAGGATGGGGTTGTCTTTGTCCTGGGTAATATTGACGGCGCGCTTGTTAAAGGCATCCGTCTTGGACATCTCCTTAAGAGTGGTAACGTAAGAAGCAATGGCAGACTTCAACTGACCCACCCCGGAGAGGGTGATCTGGGTGTTGGTCTTCTTGGTGGTGATCGGTTGTTGGACCTGCGCTTTTCTAGCATTCAAGCTGGCGGAGATCACACTCTCCAAGTCTATGCCTGACCCCGCCCCCGCAGAAGTAATCCCTGCCATTTTATCCTCTCCTCATCATTCCGTACTAAGGGTTTAAATCTCACTATCAAGCAACAAACCGAGCCTGGGGTTGGCGCCTGCCTCGCCTTGACGCAGTGCATGGATCCGTTTATTTATCGCAAGCAGCTCCTCACTGGGGATCTGGCGAATAACAGACTTGGTGTCCGCATCCACTACCTTGATCACCACCTGATCCAGCTCTTGCTCCACGCTGAAGTTGACCGTCCATCCCTGTAACTGGCCAAACTCCTGCAAATTTTGTACCTGTTTTTCAATCTCTGCCTGGTTCTTCACTGGCGGGGGGGCCGCATCCTTCGGCACCTGATCTCTCCGC
This sequence comes from Aeromonas sp. PrichA-15, assembly GCF_017939245.1. Taxonomy (NCBI): domain Bacteria; kingdom Pseudomonadati; phylum Pseudomonadota; class Gammaproteobacteria; order Aeromonadales; family Aeromonadaceae; genus Aeromonas; species Aeromonas sp. PrichA-15. The sequence continues at coordinate 6,071 of NZ_JAGKRH010000370.1, forward strand.
TGTGTAGCACCGGCCTCTTCCACTGCACCAGAAAGTGATTGAGCGGCCACTTGGCCGCTCTTGTCACTTGGCTGTAGGGAAGCGACATTGACAGATGACAGTTTACCGAGTTCAGTTGTCATCTTTTCTCTCCCGTCTCAATATCACGCTGCCACTGTACTTAACCCTCAGAACTTAGCCCATCAGAGAGAGGGCGGACTGCGGGCGTTGGTTGGCCTGCGACAGTATGCTGGAGGCCGCCTGCTGCAGGATATTCTGCTTGGTCATGTTCGCGGTTTCGGTGGCAAAGTCCGCATCGCGAATACGGGAACGGGCGGCACTCAGGTTCTCGGATACGTTGGACTGGTTGCGAATGGTGGAGTCGAACCGGTTCTGCACCGCACCTAGCTCGGCACGCTTGCCATCTACCGCCTTGATCATAAAGTCCAGGTTGGCCATTGCCTTCTGCGCATTATCAGCAGTAGAGATACTGTTTACATCGCTGGTCGTGACAGGGCCTGTAGAGGCAACCACTTTATAGGGTTCTGCTGCCGTTGCGGTGACAGAAACAGCTGCACTAGACTTGGTCATCTTGGCAATGCCGGCAATGGTAAACGCGGTGGTCATCTTGAAACTGATGGTCTGACCGGCATCGGCACCCACCTGGAAATTTCCCTTATAACTACCATCAAGCAACTTCTGGCCACCAAAGGTGGTGTCGCTAGAGATCCGGTCTATCTCGGTCATCAGCTGACTATATTCCTGCTGGAGCGCAACCCTGTCGTCCGCATTGTTGGAGCTGTTGGCGGACTGCTGAGACAGGGTGCGCATGCGCTGCAGCATACTTGACACCTCATCCATGGCCCCTTCCGCCGTCTGGGCGACTGAGATGCCGTCGTTGGCGTTGCGGTTACCCTGATCCAGACCGTTGATCTGGGAGGTCAGACGGTTGGAGATCTGCAGACCCGCGGCATCGTCCTTGGCGCTGTTGATACGCAGGCCGGATGCTAAACGGGTGTAAGAGGTATCCAGAGATTTGTTGGTGTTCATCAAGTTACGCTGGGCGTTCAATGATGAAGTATTGGTATTGATATACATGGCCATAAAAGATTTCTCCTGATGAACAAGAAACTGCGGGCTCTGCTTGTGTCTACAAAACAAGGATCCCACCGTTCAGACGGACAGATTGAACGGTCTGTGCCATCTGGCGGGTCCTCTGTTTGAACGGACATTGGACCCGCAGTTGCGCAAATGTTGGTTTTCCGAACACCCCTCAATTTGCTTCATATTATGTAGCGGCAGCCCCATCAGAAGCTTTAGGAAATTTATTGCCGCCCTCATCAACAAAGAGGTAAACGCTCTCTGCCCAAGATGATAACAAGAAAGAAATGCAACACCGCGAATTCAACTTCGAAGTGCGACACTCGCCTATGCCGCCTGACGGTACTCTTCGAATACCTTGACAGGCTGCCTGAATCCGAGACATTTCCGAGGTCGTAGGTTGAGCCACTGCTCCGCTCTCCTGACATCCTCGTCCGTGACCTCTCTCAGGTCTGTTCCCTTTGGGATAAACTGCCTCAACAGCCCATTGCTGTTCTCGTTCAGACCGCGCTCCCACGAAGAGTAAGGGTGCGCAAAGTAAGTCTCGGCACCCAGCGCTTCCTCTATCGCCTTGTGTTCGGCAAACTCGCCGCCGTTGTCAAAGGTGATGGTATGCACCTGCTCGATGTAGGGCGTTAACATCTCGATTATCGCATCCCGCACCACCCCAGCCTGTTTGCTCGCGACCCGCTTGACCAGATAGAGCCGGCTCTTGCGCTCCACCAGGGTGACCAGTGCACCTGTGCCTTGCTTGCCCAGCACCGTGTCCGCCTCCCAATCACCGAGCCGCTCCCGGCTATCGACGATAGCCGGCCGTTCATCAATAGAGCGGGCTTCCTTGATGGGAGAACGCAGGCTGCTCGCCCCCTTGCGGTAGCGCTTGTGGCCCTGGCGCAGATGGCGGTACAACTGGCCACCCCGGGCTTTGTCGGCGGCCACATGGCGGTATATCCACTCGTGACTCACCATGAGGCCTATCTGCTTGCCCACCGCGCTTATCTGCTCCGGGCTCCACCACCAGGCGAGTGTCAGCTCGACAAACTGGATGACATCGGCAGATAGCCGAGATTTGGCCGCACTGGCCCGTCGGTGGGTGGCGTGCTGATGCGCATTGTCTGGCTGGTAGCCCTGCGGCCCGGCGTTACGACGCAGCTCCCGGTAGAGGGCAGGGCGGGAGCACACTTTGTTGATATTTTAACCAAAGAATAACTGAGCCCGATAGTCGTCATTCCAGCCGGCTCTTTTTAGCTTGTTTCTCTGACTTCGAGCACCACAATTGCTCTGTTTTACGATATTCAATACGAACCGCC
>NZ_JAGKRH010000371.1:0-310 GCF_017939245.1 Aeromonas sp. PrichA-15
AGTGGCACTTTGGCATGAAGGCCCACATTGGTGTCGATGCCAAGAGTGGCCTGACCCACAGCCTAGTCACCACCGCGGCCAACGAGCATGACCTCAATCAGCTGGGTAATCTGCTGCATGGAGAGGAGCAATTTGTCTCAGCCGATGCCGGCTACCAAGGGGCGCCACAGCGCGAGGAGCTGGCCGAGGTGGATGTGGACTGGCTGATCGCCGAGCGCCCCGGCAAGGTAAGAACCTTGAAACAGCATCCACGCAAGAACAAAACGGCCATCAACATCGAATACATGAAAGCCAGCATCCGGGCCAAGGT
>NZ_JAGKRH010000372.1:0-4476 GCF_017939245.1 Aeromonas sp. PrichA-15
CGTCAGCCCGGCTGAGCAGGTCGGCGAGCACCATGGCAGGATGTCCGGCTGCCGGGCCTCCTTGGGCAGCCCCGGGATTGCTGGCGCACTGACTTGCTCGGGCTGCCAGGCGGCGGGCTTGCTCGCGCAGCCGGCCAGACTCAAGGTCAGCAGCAGCGGCATCAGCCTGCGCTTGGGCGATTTCTTCTTGTGCATGGTCTCTCACCTCATCGATTTCAGCCTGCCGGCGCTGCTCTTCCTCCCGAGCCTTCAGCTCAGCCTTAGTTCTGGCTGTGGCAAGGCGGGCAGCCTCTTCATTCCACTTTGCCTGCCAGGTCTTGCGCTCCCCCTCCTCCCCAGCAGCATGACCGGAGCGATAGAGCGCCACACCGCCGCCGGCCAGGGCGGCTATCACCAAGGCACCGGCCAGGAACGGCAGCACCTTGCTCTGCTGAGTCACTCCCATCACACCCCCTTGCACTTCGCATTGAGGCGCAGCCGGTCTTTCCAGAGCCCGGGGCATACCCGGTTCCCCGGTACCGAGCAGTCCTGGTTGCCGGAACGCTTGAATAGCAGGATCGCCTCGCAGGCCCCGGGGTAGTCGCCAGCGTTCAGGCGCTTCACGATGGTGGATCGGCAGAAGGCGCCGGGACCAATGTTGTGGGAGAGCTCGACATAGGCGTCGAACTCATACTGGTGGAGTGGCACCTTGATGCAGGCCTTGAGGGCATTCTCGAACACCCGCACCTCCCGAAGGCTCCTGTTCACCGCGGCGACGGGCGTGATGGTGTCACCCATCTTGACCCCTTCGGTGCTCCCAAAGCCGATAGTGGGGAGCTTGGTACCGTGTACGGGGTCGGGGTAAGCCGTCGGCTCAAACCCCTCCCGATTCAGGATCCCCACAAAGCCGGCAGCACTGAGAGTGAGCGCCGCTATGGCAATTCGTACTTTTGTCATGCCTACCCCACCTGCTTGGCGCGTGGCTTGATGATGTTCGACCAGATAAACCAGCCGATCTGAACCGAAAGCCACACAAGCGTCGCGATCAGCACCCAGTCATTCAAAGAGACACCAGCCCACGACATACTCACCACCGCTACAGGAGGGGCAGATTTCGCAGTTTCACCGACCACAGTGGTAGCGATCTGCTCATGGCCTTGATTCATGAATCCACCCCAGAAACGAAAAAACCTCGGCAAGGCCGAGGTTTGAGAGCAAGAAATAAAAAAGACCACATCCTTTCGGGTGCAGTCTTCCATCATTGGTGCCAACTTTGCCAAAAATTGCAGGGGATGTAAAGACACCGATAGATCGGAGCAATAAGCGCATTCCATTGACGGAATGATTACGCTTTATTACACTCGCCTTAGTAACAAATTTGAGCAACGATTAGTAACTAATGTGGTGTTCATGACTATGTGGGAAATCGAGTATACCGATGAGTTTGAAGAGTGGTGGGCAGGGCTTACCCAAGAAGAACAAGAGTCGGTTAGCGCGTCAGTCGGTTTGTTGGAACAGTGTGGACCACAGCTGAAACACCCACATAGCAGCGGGATCAACAGTTCAAAGCATGGCCATATGCGTGAGTTGCGAACACAGCATGCAGGTGAGCCAATCCGGACACTATATGCCTTCGATCCACGCCGTGCTGCCATCCTGCTTATTGGTGGCAATAAGACAGGGGATGATCGCTGGTATGATGTTCACATCCCGATCGCAGACAGCCTCTATGATCAACATCTGGCACAACTGAGAAGGGAGGGCCTTATCGATGGCTAAGAAATTTAACGATCTGCGCGCCAAGATGACTCCTGAGTCACAGGCTCGCGCCGTAGCAAAAACAGAGGCCATGCTGGCCGAGATGCCACTGGACGAACTGCGTCAGGCTCGCGGGCTGTCCCAGAAAATGCTCGCAGAAATACTGCACGTCCAACAACCAGCCATAGCCAAAATGGAAAAGCGCACTGATATGTATCTCTCGACACTGCGCAGCCACATTGAAGCCATGGGAGGTCAATTGGAAGTTGTGGCCCGCTTCCCGGATGGAGTCGTGAAGGTCACTAACTTCGCCACCCTGGGTGAGCGCGCCATCATCTGATCGGCCAGTAGCCATGTTGGTAATGCAATAATTGGGGGGCGAAAGCCCCCTTTTCAATCTAGCCAGAAGCGGCTCTATCGCGTCACATACCCATAGCGCGCCTGTGTCGTAGACTCCTGCTGGTGGCACCAGGCCAACACCGCGAGATAAAGAGGGCGCCACCCCCTCTCCCACTGCCCGCGGGTGAACTGGCCCACCAGCACCTCAATAGGCCGCCTGACCTGACTGCCCAGGATCGGACGAAGTCCAGTACCACCGCAGCGGGGACAGGCTTTGTCCATGGGCTTGCCATGTAACTTGGATAACTCCAGATCCCGGACTGTCCCTCTACCACCACAACGACAAGCGGCCCCAGGAGTGTCAGCAGTGCGGCAGTAATGTTCCAGGGCCAACTCGGCCACCCGGCGCAAGGCCATGCCGTGGCCACGTTCCTTGTTGGCCCCCACATAGCGGGGGGCAATCTTGGTGCACTCGGCTTGCACAGCTAGCAGGGCCTTCTTGGCATCCCCTAGGTCTTTGCAGTAACGCGCCATCACCAGCGCCATGCCGGCACCATTGTGCTTCTGAACCATTCCCAATGCCGTCATCACATCACTCTTTGTCAGATGAGAACGCCCCGTTGACTGGGCCTGATAGGCCTGCAGCATCACAGAACGCGGATCCCCTACGGTAATTGCATATTCAAAGCGCACTCATCACCTCCACCGTTACCGACACCATTCCCCCTTTCACTACCGGCCCGCGCTCCACCAGCAACCGGTCGATCTGGCTATCGTCCAGCCACACCCCGGCGTGGGTCAGGGCGTCTTGCACCGCCTTCACCGTGTTATCCAGATCCCGGGCTCGCCGGTCAGGGGCCTGCACCACCAGCCGCAGGGCCAGCCGATCGGGAATCTGCTTGCCGGCTAACTTGGCAGCCAGACAGGCATCGGCCGCAGCTTTGCGATAAACCCTCCCCTCCTGGCTCAGCAGGGTTCTGGGCTTACCGCTCACGGCCACATTGCGCCAGATCCGGTTGGTTGAAGGGGGCCATGGCAGGGTCACTGTCCATGAATCAGCTTTTGGCATTGAACACTCCCAAGGAGCAAGCCAGCTCCAGTGTGTTGATAACGTGCTCCAACTGCGAACCGTGCTTGGCCTCCCAAGCCTTCCACCCGATCCGGTGCAACTCCATGTGTGGCTGGTGGGCGAGTGGGAACGACATCAGGTCATGCGCCTTGCTGCCCATCACACTCATCCCGTGACCCACAACGTGGTGCGCCTCGATGCCCTCGCGCTGGCCCGTCACTACACAGGGCAACTGTCGAACAAAAGCCAAGTAGGCCGCACACTCCCAGCGCTGTCGTTTGGGCTTGCCTAAATGCAAGGCAGCAGGCTCAGGATCAATCTGGCGAATGGCCGGTTTGGCATTGATGCGGGCCCGCAGATCGGCCAGCGGATCGCGCTCTGCCACCTCAAGGCGATGATCACGATAGCGGGCATCGGTCTCCCGGTTACCGCGGGGCGACCACTTCCGATCCGGTTCGATGGGTGCCAGGCGACAGGCAGAGCGCAGCAGCGGATCCGGCAATGAAGGCAGCACCTTGTAGACGGTCGCCCACCAGCACAGATCCCGGGCAGTCAGGTCAGCAGCAGCCACCCCACACCAGCCAGCAACCCGCTGCAGCACCACTCGAGCCAGCCACTCGGCCACATCAGTGAGGCGGATCGGTAACTGCCCATTGCGGTGATCGTTGTCGTGATGCCAGCACAAAGGCAGATGCACCCCCTCCACTTCTGCGGTGACGGTTTCCCCGATGCAGCCATCGGCTATCACGCAAGCCGTGGCATTGGCGGTCAGCAGCTCCCCACCGGAGGCATTGACCACCGCGGCGCAGGCCAGGGCCGACACCAGCTCAGGGAACTGGGCCAACAGATCGGATCCCTGATCGCGCACCAGGCGCACCGGCTTGCCAGCCAATTGGCGCCTCACCGCTGGCAGGCTGTCACCCAGCGGCACCAGGGCCAGCCCCAGCGCTTCGACAAACACGGCGTTACCTGCGCTCACGCTTGCCCCCTGATCGCATTCAACTGTTGGCGAAACCACTCACGGTGCTCTTCATCCACCTCATCGATGGCGGCCACCACAACTTCACGCCCGATCTCGTTGCGGCGACGGCGCCATACCAGCAGGTGCGCCTGCTTGATCAACTCGATGCGCTGCCGTTCAGCCGATGGCAACAGGGCCAGGTTGTGACTCATGCCGCCACCCCGCGCAGGATGCCGTCACGGATCAGTCGCTCCACCAGCCACTGCTGGCCCTTGCCGGTGATCAGGGGGGTGAAGCTGATGCGCCGCTCGCCGTTGCTGTCAAACGAGCTCTCCCGGGTCGCGAACAGCCCGCGGTCCACATACTCCTG
>NZ_JAGKRH010000372.1:4486-5778 GCF_017939245.1 Aeromonas sp. PrichA-15
GGTGAACAGGGTATTGGGGCCAAGGCCCACCGTCTTGGCGAACGCCGACAAGGTGATCCCCTTCTCCACACTGGCGATCTGCTTGGCGAACTCCACCGCCGGGGCATCCATCGCCACCTTCTGTTCCAGCGCCATCTTCTGCTCGGCCAGCTCGGCAGCAAGGCGCAGTGCCTCCGGCAGGGTCTGGGGGATCATCATCGCGGGCTGGTGGGCTTGCTGCTCCAGCTCCTGCCAGCGGCGAATAATCCGGATCCGCAACTGGGCGCTGTAACCGGCCACCAGACAAAGGGTCTCGTCCTTGTCCAGCAACAAACAGGGCTGGGCACGGCCAAGGCTGTCCCGGTACTCGGCTGACTTTTCAGCCGATTGAATTTCCACCAGCATCCGGCGAATATCGGCCAGCACATTCTTGTGCTCCTTGCCCGTCAGCTCCGCGAGCTCCACGCTGGTCATCGTCAACAGGGCAGAACCCCGAGTCATCAGCTCCATCACACCGCCCCCTTGCTCATGCTGCTGGCCACCGCCAGGGCCACTCCCACAAACACCAGTGCCATCAGGGCATAGGCCACCAGCACCACCATCAATTTGTTCATCCCATCTCCCTCCCTTCCCTGGGCCGGCGGCTCGCCTTGCGCAGGGCCATACCGACGACCAGGCCGACTTCCCTGGTCCACTCGTCAAAACCGCCTTCATGCCAAATGAACATGCCGAACGTGATACAAAGCCCGGCCTGCCTGGCCTTCTCCAGCTCCTCGATGCCCAGCAGCGGAGCATCCAGATCCCGGGTCGGGGTGTGCTGGGCGTAGTAGTGCATCATGCCCCTACCCTCACCAGCGCCACCGCACTGCCCCGGATCCGCGCCGCTTCCGCCTGCGCTTGCTCCGCGCCCCCCATCACCAGGTAATGCCCGGCGCCAGTGGCGGCATCGGTCTGGCCCAGGGTCTTCGCTGAGTTCGACACCTCCAACTGTACCCGCTCCCCCACCCAGCCCCGCACCGGCGAATAGATGGCGACCCGGCAGAACTGTGCCTCACGCACATCGCGCTCGGCGTCCCCGTTGAAATAGCTGTTCATCAGGCAACCCTCCCCGTAATCGTCACTCCCTGGTTGTGCAGCTCAGTCAACAGTTGCTGCAGCTCGGCCTGCACCGCCTCATCGGTCACCTCGCGATCACGCACATAGACACGGGCCTCCGCCTGCATCTCGCAGGCTCGCAAAGAGACCTGGCGGCCCACAGGGGCAGACTTCGGTACCGGATTGCGCTGCAGGATGGTGGCCTTGACCTCGGCCGG
>NZ_JAGKRH010000372.1:6020-61555 GCF_017939245.1 Aeromonas sp. PrichA-15
ACCGGTGCTCACCTGCAGACTGGCCTGATTCACGGGCAGGCTGGTCACGTTAGAGGGGAGTGTTGTCGTCATAATCGACCCCCGCGGCTCGCAGGGCCTGGGCCTGCTGTTGGGCTTGCGCCAGATTGGACAGGGGGCGCTGGTGGCCGCCAGATGGATTACCGCGCTTGGCCTGCAGCTGGTCCCACTTCTGGCGCAGCTTCTGCGGCGACAGCACGTTGGCACACCAGAACGCATCCCGGCTCACCCAGTCATACAGCTCGCAGATATCGCGGTGGCTGCGCTGGTCCAGCTCGCGCATCAGCCGTATCACGTTCGCCCACTGCGCCCAGTTCGGCTCAATGGCGGTCGGGGTGATCAACTGCACCCGCCGGAACATCCACTGCGCGGTCATCAGGTCATCACCGGTTCCCCACGCCTTGCCGCTCGGGGTTTGGATGGCAGCCTCGGGAATCACCCGGGCCTTGGGTTCGGGAGCGGCAACCCCCTCGATGGCAGTTCCCTCCCCCTGCTGGTCGAAAGTCGCGTCAGCGAGTTGCGACGAAGAGTCTTTAAGATCTTTGTTTGTTTTATTGTTTATCTTGTTTAGATCTTCGGCGTGATACTCCGCGCCTAACTCCGCGCCATCAGATTGCGATACCCCCTCCGTCCCCTGCTCTGATGCGGGTTGCAACTCCGCGCCCAACTCCGCGCCAATGTGTTCTGAAACTCCGCGCTGGTAAGGGTCGTAATTGAGCAGGGTGACCAGGGTATAACCACGGGTACCCTGCTTGCTGGAGCGGCTGATCATCCCCTCCTGCTCGAAAGCATCCAGGGATCGGCGGGCACTGTCTTCGGAGATGCCACAGGCCTCCCCAAGGGAACGGGCAGAGCCTACGACCTGGCCACGCTGGATCAACAGGCGATTGCCGTTGAAGCTCACCTCGCAGCGCTCGTGCGCCGCCTCCAGCAGCAGGTGCAGCCACAGCGCCTTGCGCACCGGATCGCGGTAAAACGGCACCTCCTTCAGGCTCTTGTACAGCAGGACAAACCCACTGCGACGGTTGTCGGCCACATTGCATCCTCGCGAAACAGGGGCGGCCACCGGGGCCGCCAGTCTGACTACCTCACCCATGGCTCACCTTCTTCACTCGCGTCGGTTTGGCCGCCTTCTTGGCGTCCCTCTCCTGCTGGCGCAGCTTGCGCTGCAGCAACTTGGCCATCTTCTTTCCCTCCGCCAGACACTTGGCAAAGGCCTGCCCCTTGGCAAAGCACGGCGTGGTGCGAAAATGCCGCAGAGCCGCCTGGGTTGCGGTGTGCACCACATCCGGGGTGTATCCCCCCCGCCGTCAGGATCTGCGCCACGTTGCGCTCGATAAACAGCTCAGGATGCATGGGCCACCTCCTGCAGGTGTTGCTGCAAACAGGCCAGATGGCGTTGCACCTGCTCGGCCGTGGCCGGAATGCGCAACCCGCTGTAGACCAAGAAGGCCCCCCGGGTGCCCACCACCAGCTTCGGCAACATGGGCGGGATGCACGAGCGGCGACTGCCTTGCGCCCTCGGCGATTGTTGGGTACGCTTGTCCACGTTGTTTTCTCCGCGAAAACCAACCTCGGGTCGGGCTGTTACCGCAGCGCCGGCCCACTCTTTTTGTGCTTCCTTCATCACTTCTCTCCTTGTGCATGTGGCCCCGGGAACGGGCGCACCTGACTGGCTACCGACTCTTCCAGGCTCAACAGCTCCTTGATGGCCCGGTGCACTGCCGCCGTGATGGCCTGCCGCTCCATTGGGTCGATCACCCCGTCTTGCCGCGCCTCCCGCAGCTCGCCAAACACCGCCGCCACCACCTCGCCCACCAGCATCACCTGGTCGGCCAGCTCCTCTTCGGTCACCGTGCTATCCGGCAGGGCCACCAGCGTATGGCCGCGGGCCAGCGCCCAGGCCTGCAGGATGGCGTTATCACCGGTCAGCTCGGTCACCGCCATCGCCTCGGACAGGGTCAGGTGGTGGTCTTCGCAAGCAGGATTGAACTTGTTGTTCAGGGTGGTCGGGCGCTTGGAGCCCATCAGGCGGGCCAGGTCGGTGATGTTGTACCGGCGGCTCAGCTGATAAGCGGCGTCAATGGGGTCAGAAAGGTGGGAGTGTTCCCGCTTCACTCTCGTGGTTGTTCTGGTGGGTTTTGTCATGATGGTTCTCATCGAGCACGCAAGGCTGTCGTTACTGCCGATGCTCTGGGTAAATGATTTCCATAACGCTGATTTTTTTAGAAAAAAAGTCAGCTATCCGCTGGGCCCTCTCAAATGATGCCCGTTGAAGACCGCGTTCAATGCGGCTCAAGTTGCCAACATCGATTCCAACGGCCTGACTCAGCTCATTGATCGTTACCTTCTGCTGCTCCCGCAGCTTTCGAAGAGGAGTAAGCATGAACGCCTCCATATATGCGCATTGCGCATATAAAAACACAGAATTATATGCGTGTCACGCTTTGCGTGATTCGCATATAAATTGCAATCATGAGCAAATGAAAGTCGGAGCAAAAATCAGAGCGCTCAGAAAGGAGCGCAAAATGACCATCAGCGAGCTGGCAACCCAAGTTGATAGCGACGTTGGCAACATTTCTCGATTGGAGCGGGATATACAGGGCTTTAGCCCCCAGTTACTCTCGAAGATCGCGGAAGCATTAAGAGTTCCCGTTGCTGAACTGTTTTCTGACCATCAGCAGCCAGCTCAGCACCAGAACATGGAGTTAGCAACACCGGATTTTCACAGGATCCCTGTGATTACCTATGTACAGGCCGGGGTCTGGACCGAAACCAGCGAGATCCGTGAGTGTGACGGCAACATGGCCTATATCACTACCGATCTTGACTTAGGACAGCGCGCCTTTGCCATCGTGATCCGGGGCAACTCCATGGAACCTGAATTTACCGAAGGGGACCTGGTGCTGATCGACCCGGACGAGCCGCTCCATCCAGGCGACTTTGTAGTCGCAAAGAACGGCGAAGAGGAAGCCACCTTCAAGAAGTACCGCCCCCGGGGTTATGGCGAAGATGGCCAAGAAATTTTCGAGCTGGCACCACTCAATGACGACTACCCCACCATGCGCTCAGACCGTCAGCATATCCAGATCATCGGTACCATGGTGGAACACCGCCGCCGTAGAAAGCGTCGTTAACAGCGAGTGACGATATTGGAACTGGCAATAGATACATATCACTATTCGGCTATCCGCATTCATCGTGTGATGGACGACGGCAGAACCGGAGCCAGGTTATGCAGATGCAGTGACGGCAAAGACTATGTCATCAAGACGCTAGGGGAAGTACCTCCTTATGAGCTAATTGCCGAATGGATTTGTGGTCATCTGGCCATCGCCTTCGGTCTCCCGGTTCCCCCTTGCAGACTGGTGATCGATATGCCGCGTCTGATCAAACAGAACGGCGATATTTGTAACGAGCCCGATGATACAGTTGGCTTCGCATCCCTCTATCAAGAAACCTCTGTGACATTAACGAGGCAAGCCTCTTTATCAGTTCTACCTCAGCTCAAAACGGATATTCTGGTTTTCGATGCTTGGATAAAAAATGGTGACCGCACCCTGTCTGGGCAAGGCGGTAACGTGAATCTGCTTCAAGACATTCTCAATCCGCAGCAACTTTGGGTTTTTGATCACAACCTTGCGCTAAACCCTGATGAAGATCTTGCAAAGTTGGCGACGCACCATGTTTTTTGTGGTGAAAATGCGGGGGTTAGCCTAGATGATATGGTGACTAAAGCGGAGTATGAAACACGAATACAGCGCTGTATGGAGCTGTTGCCTCACATCATCGCCACCATCCCAGAGAGCTGGATTGAGGAAGCCAACAGCAGTAGACGCGATGGAAAAGAGGTGATCAACGATGTCATCTCCCCCATACTGAGAAAGTATAATGACCCCGATTTTTGGAGCTGGATTACGCCATGAAGCATGAAGTTCTCTATGCCACTGTGCAGTTCCGCCCCTACCGAGAAACTGAAGAGTTTGCCAACGTAGGGGTGGTGATGTGCGCCCCCAAAGTGGGATTCTTTGACTATCGTATTGAAACTAAAAGTTTTTCAAGAGTAAGATCTTTTTTCAGCGACCTGGATCGCCAACTGCCAAACCGGGCGACTAGCTACATCGCCAGCGAGCTTGAACGCGTCAAGACGATGACTGTGCGTGGCTATACACCGGAAGGCATGCGGTCGCTGTTCCAGGAGGTGACCAAGGTTAAGGAAGGGCTCATCTACTACAGCCATGTCAGGCCGGCCATCATGGATGGCGAACTGCAAGATGCGCTGGACGGCCTGTACCAACACTACGTTCACCACAGCTTTTCCAAGCACCCCTCGGCAACCGAGCAGTTGGAGAGAACAATGCGAACTCTGCTGGAGCAGCACGATCTACGCAAGCACTACCAACAACGTAGCTTGGAAGATGACATGGGGCTGGTAAAAGCCAGTATTCCGTTCACTCACCAGAAAAATGGCAAAACCATGAAGGCGATTCGCCCTCTTAGCTTGACTAGCGGCGCCCCCAACAAGATCGTTGAGACCGCCGAGCAATGGGCCAGCCGCCTTCATAGATTATTCGGAGCCGGCATACTTGAGCCTCGAAACGTGATAATGCCGCTTGAGCTTCCCCAAGAGAGCATTGATAGAGGGATTGATACGGCAATTAATATGGCAAATAGCATTTTCAAACAAAATGATATTATGACGGTATCGGCAAATGATGAAGATAGGATTTTGACCTTCGCCTCACAATTATAATGACAAACAACGTACTATAGCCCGACATGTCGGGCTTTTTTATGGGAGAAATACATGAAACGACTTGCCACCTTGCTGATCGCCAGCGTGCCGCTGCTTGCCCAGGCGGGATTTATCCACCCCATGGACTTCGACGGTACCGAGGCCCAGAAAAAGGAGGTGATCGCTTATATCAAGGATCGTGTCAAGCACGACTACTGCGACGGCCAGCTCGATATGTGCCAGCCCACCACCTTGCGTATGATGGAACAGCAGAACCTCGCCGACTTCAAGCAAGCCACCCAAGCCAAAAACCGTGACATCATGGACCGAGTGATTCTGGACTACTGTGATGGCGGCATTGATATGTGCAATTACAACACCCTCTGGATGATGTACCAAGAAAACCTGAAGGCCAGCAGTGAAGAGCTGAGCTGGTAGCCGTTTCATAAGCCGTAGTGCCAATAAGTAGTTGATCTAGGAATTGGCGAAAAGGAGAAATCAAGGATGAAAAAAATAACACTCACAGGTCTAGTAATTCTCGCAGTGACAACAATCGTTTGCTACACGCAACTTACCCTGTTTGTCATACCACCAATTGGAGCTATACCGAAAGGTCAGACCGCTATTATCATTCGCCTGAACAAGACAGAGTTCATCGACAGCCCGGATGCTATGTGTGAGAGAATGCAAGGTGGTGTTAGCCTCCTATGTAGGGGAATGACAATTGCTGCAGTTGGGAAAAATGCCACGATTTTGGGGCGGCTTCCTTACAGTTCATGGCTCTACAGTATTTCGACTGGCGGCAAGACCTACGATCGATAAAAACAATTCGTTGTCGCCTCACGGCGTACCTACTGATCGCCGCCTGATTTCTATCGATAGCCAAGTGATAACTGGTTAAAAAGCTGAGTTTTTTAAACTGCCATATTCAAAAGCCACTGTATTCACAGTGGAAAGTGCTGGAACATTCTAGCTGGCTTCAGAGTTTATGATCTAGACCTCAAGCCTTGGGATAATGCAGTTTGATTTCGTCAAGGACGCAAACGTGAAGAAAATCACTCAGCGAATGAGTAGCAAGATCGTCAAACCAACAAGGAGTTAATATGTCAGAGATGGTTTTTTGCCGCGGCTGCGGTAAAGAGATTCATAAAACGGCGGTGTCCTGCCCACATTGTGGAGCAGTATATGGCACGAGTAAGAGCAGGATCACGGCGGCATTGCTGGCCCTCTTCTTGGGTGGCTTAGGCATTCACAAGTTTTATCTTGGTAAGACCATGCAGGGGATTCTATATCTGGTCTTCTGCTGGACATTCATCCCGTCTTTTATCGCTTTTATCGAGTTCATCATTTATCTCTGCTCGTCAGATCAGAGCTTTGCTGAGAAGTACGCAACCACCTGAATCCGACATAAGAGTAAGAGCCCACCAGCACGGTGGGCTTCTTACGAACACCAATATGCGCTTGACGCATTTGCTTCAAGCGCATATTTTTGTCTCGTACACACTAGTGAACGGGATAAACCATGTCGAACCAACACTACCACAAGCGCATCTACATCGCCGGCCCCATGTCGGGCCTGCCTGACTGCAACCGCCCCGCCTTCCATGCCGAGGCCAACCACCAGCGTGAGCGCGGCCATATCCCGCTCAACCCTGCCACCCTCCCCGAGGGCCTGAACCAAGCCGAGTACATGTCCTGCTGCCTGCCCATGGTCATGCTCGCCGACGAGCTGGTCATGCTCCCGGGCTGGCGCGATAGCCAGGGCGCCACCGCCGAGTTCCACCTCGCCATGAAGTGCGGCAAGGTCATCCGCCAAGCCGAAGACGGATTTGCCTGGTACCCCACCAGCCCCGAGGTGGCGGCATGAACCACTACGCCCAAGCGCTGTCCGAACTGCAGGCCCAGCCTGACCACGAGCTTAAGCAGATTGGCGACCAATGGCAGACCCCCAAGGCGCTGGCCTGGGGCCTGTTCCACAAGTTCGCCCCCACCCTGGGGCCGGTGGTGCTCGACATGTTCGCCGACGACTGCAACCACCTGCTGCCGCACTACTACGATGCCGCAGACAACGCCCTGACCCAGGAGCTGGCCGCCGACCTGCGCCGCCTGGGGGGCGCCGCCTACGCCAACCCGCCCTACTCGCGCCCCTGTACGGATAGCGAGGGGAACCCCATCACCGGGATGGAGGCCATCCTCAACTACTGCCGCGAGCAACGGGCGCTGGGCGCCAAGATCATGTTGCTCATCAAGGCCGCCACCAGCGAAACCTGGTGGCCGGAAGATGCCGACTTCATCCAGTTCATCAGCGGCCGTATCGGCTTTGAGGTACCGAGCTGGTACGTGCCTCGCGACCCCAAGAAGGACAAGCCCAGCTCTAGCGGCTTCGCCTCAGCCGTAGTGATCTTCGACGCCAGCTGGCAGGGCGAGCGCCGCCCCGAGGCACGCCTGCGCCGTGACGACCTCATCACCACCGGCACCATCATCCTCGACATGATCCACCGCCAAGCGGTAGAGCTCACCCTGGCCGCCGATCACGTTATCCGTAACGCCACGCCCAAGCTGACCCCCGTGGTCACCCAGGAGCAACCCGCCGAAACAGAACCGGCCGCGGGGGAACCACCAGCAGCCGACGATAACGAGGCCAGCGCCGCGGCGGCGGCCGAACTGGGCTATGCCGATGCCAGCAGCATCATGGCCAAGCAGATTGAGTGCGTTGATCTCGGCGAAGAGCAACAGGATACGGTCAGGGGTTATGTGCAAGGCTGGCTGGACGAGCCTTATCCGCTCTCCGAGATCTTCTATCGGCTCGATCTGGCCGTCGCCAACCTGCTGGCCGGCAAGCCTATCCATCAGGGTTTTGTCGCAGAAGAGAGTCGTTCCCCCACCCTGCCCCACTGGCAACGCCACCCCGCAGTGAAGGGGGTTATCTACCAGATCGACGATGCGGACATCCTGACACCGGCCAGGACTGCAGAGCTGGCTGCCTGGATCATCGACAACCTGACGGCCCCAGGCGATCTGCTGGAACTGGCCACCGCCAAGGCCGCCGAGCTGTTGGCGCAGAGTGCCGAAGCCACCAGCCCAGAGCCAAACCATGCAGAGCGGAAGCTCGAGCTGCTGGATGCCCACCACCCAACCGAGGAACCCAGCACCAAGCCGCTCGAGGACTGGGCCTTTGACTACCAGAACAACGAGCTCAATTTGGGCGGCGCCGAGTGGTCGTGCTTTGTCGCCGTGCTGACCGTGCTCTACGGCGCCAAGGAGCACTACACCGCCCGGGAGGTAGCGATCGCCATCTCAGTCAGCGATGAGCAGCTCATGGACGAATACACCACTTTGGACGAGGAAACCAAGGTGCTGCTGCGCAAGGCTGTCTCCACTCTGAAGGAGGTTGAAGGATACAACTTCACCGAGGCCTTCCCCATGCTCGACCTGCACCGCCAGGAGGCCGTCATCGCCTTTATGAACGCCCTGCATAACGAGCCGACCCTCAGCCCCGTCACCCAAAAGAGCGTGATGATCAACGCCATTAACCGAGTGAATGAGGTGATGGCATGAACCCCTCACCCTGCATTAATTAAGGAGAAGATCAAATGATGAACCATGAACAGATCACGGCAGTTTTGGCCGGCGACGATCCGGTTCAACTCAAGCGGCTAATTGTACTGCTTGGTTGGTATGGCAACGCCCTACTAGATGGCATGGAGATGAGGGGAGTTGCTGCCTCTCCAGACTGTCCCGACAGAGAGCGCCTGTGGGAGGGGGCCAGCAAAATCTATCTGGCAGCAAACCCTGTCTTTGAAACCATCAGCAACATTGTGAGACCTACCGAAGACGAGAGCGAGGCATTGGGTGATGAATGCGAAAACACCACAGTTTGAGGTTCCAATTGTCGAGCCACTGCTCGATCTCATTCAATCCCTGATAGACCGGCCCGAGCTCATCAAGACTATAGAGATGTTAAAAAATGCCAAGCCGGGGTCTGAACGCCGCCGTATGTACTATGCCCTCCGTGAATTACTGACAAGCATGGTCATGGAGGACGATATCGAGTCGTTTGCTGAAGCATCAGAGCTGGACCCGCAGGTGATTATCGACCGCTTCAATGTCTTTAGCGACGCTCTGGAGATCACGCTTGGCCTGTCTGATTACCTGATTCCAGGGCTTGATGACAACCCAACCGACCTCTTTTCATGTAGGGCCAGAAGAGCCATTGAGAATGCCCTCATCGGCAATCTGGCGCTTTATGGGTTGTATTCACTTCTGAAAAATGAAGCTGAGGCCCATCAAGAAGCGTTTGGATTAAAACCGGGGACGCAAGGTGACGCCGTGACAGAGGGCGCATGCTCCAAACAGGTTGCATGGCGAATGATGTCAGGTGACTGGCGGGATGAACTCGTTTCAATTCATGGCCCTGACGGGCTCATCGCCAGCGGCCTCACGGTAAATCAGGCGACCGCAATCATAGCTGCTCACGGAGGTGTCAGCGATTCGAGTCAGCAAGGCGGTGCAGCATGACCAAGCAGCAAGCCGCCGGGCTCACCATCCTGGTGCTCAACACACTGGCCGCGCTCATTGCGTTGGCGCTGATGTAAGGGGGTATCAGCATGATCACAGTCACCGATACCAAAGGACAAAAACACCACTTGGCGCTGGACGCCATAGCCAAGGTGAGCGAGGCCTCTCTCAGCTCACGTTGGCATGGGATTCACGCCTACATCAAGACGTTCGACGGCGATGAGCTGGGTGTGCGAGAGGACGCCCAGCAGGTACTGGCGCAGATCGAGGCGGGAAGCGTATGAGCATCGTTCAGGACATTGCCGAATGGATTCATGCCCGAACCGGCGGCGCCATCAGTGCCGAGGTGGCCGCCAAGTTCTCCCTCACTGTCAGTGAGGCCAGCATCGTGATGGGCCAGATCCACCGAGAGTCCCGCTTCACCACCCGGATTGAACACTTCTGCATGGTTGGGGACAACGGTCGCGGGCGCCATACCCGCCGTCTCTTCGTTGACATGGTGAAACCGCCGCAGTGGCGCAAGACCCCAGTGATAGGCACTTGCGGGGATCTGGTGGTCCGGTTCGACAGCGTCACCGACGCAGAGACCAAGGGCGGCTTTGTCCGAGTTGGCATCACCCGCTGTCTTGCTGGCCAGCAGGAAAAACACGGCGGATACCGCTGGCAGATCGACACAACCAAAGGAGCAGGCCAATGCACCGTTACAGCTACACCCTGAATGCGGCCACAGAGTTGGGGGCTGCGCCGGATCGCCTGACCGGGACCATCGAGGCGCACCACCCGATGACCCACCAACAGATCCGGCTGGCCGCCATCGACAAGGCCCCGGCCCAGTATCTGAATTTCAACGAACTGGAGTGCCAGGAGATTGAATCCCCCCTGAATTGAATGCCCGGCCATGCTGCCTGGGTGTAACGAACCACGACTGTCCTGGAGGACACGATGCATATCAAACTTTACCAGCGCAATTGCCGGGATGATCTCAAGCAGGCCATCCAGCAGGAGCATGCCGGCAACCATCAGGATGCGGCCCTCTCCTACAAGAAAGCCCAGCACCACGCCACCAGCGCCAACATGCTGGAGAAGGCCAAGTTCGCGATGGCCCGTCGTATCCACTGCCTCAAGCAGGCAAAGGATCCCGAATGGAAGCAGGTCAACGCCAAGTTCCAGCAACTCCATCAAGCCCTGGAGCATCGCTGATGGCCAGCCGCGGTATCAACAAAGTAATCCTGATCGGCAACCTGGGTCAGGATCCGGAAGTGCGCTACATGTCCGGCGGGAAAGCTGTCACCAGCATCACCCTGGCTACCTCAGAAACATGGCGTGACAAGCAGACCGGCGAGGCCAAGGAGCGCACCGAGTGGCATCGTGTCGTGTTCATGGGAATGCTGGCTGAGGTGGCAGGGAAGCACCTGAAGAAGGGCTCCCAGGTCTATGCGGAGGGCAAACTGCGGACTCGCAAATGGCAGGATCAGAGCGGACAGGAACGCTACACCACCGAGGTGCTGGTCGACAGCTTCACCGGTGTGATGCAGATGTTGGGAGGGAATGGAGGAGGGAAACAGCAGGGAGCAAGCGGTCAGCCAAGGCCAACCCAACAACCGGCGCAGTCGCCGGCCTACACCGAACCACCCATCGATTATGACGACGATCTGCCGTTCTAGGCCAACGAAAGACAGTGGCCCCATGGGGCCGCTCTTCTCGCAGTGAGGCGTAAAGGAGACATGAATATGCATCAGAAAGTGGTTGTGATGGAACGCCCCAGTTGGGTTCTGCCTCGAGTTTTGGGGGAGATGTTCGGGTACACTGAGAAGGCCATCAGCGAGAAGCGGAAGAAGGGCCAGCTTATAGAGGGGGTCCACTACAAGTTGGCCCCGGATGGGAAGTATGTCTATCACTGGCGGAGATATGAGGATTGGCTGACCGGAACCAAGAACTGATCGACATCGTTGCGGTAACACCAGGTGTCGAACTACACGGCAAGAGCCTTCGCATCGACTTCCGCTTCCACGGCAAGCGATGCCGGGAAACGCTCAACATGCCGGCCACCAAAGCCAACATCAAGCATGCCTCCCGAAAACGGGAGGCCATCCTGCACGAGATTGCCATCGGGGTGTTCGACTACGCCAAGCACTTCCCAGACAGCAAGAATGCCCACCGGTTCGCTGGCACGACTGCAAGCCGTGACATTTCGCTAGGTGACCTAGTGGAGCACTACCTGAAGATCAAGGATGTGGACATCGGCGATAACGCCCGGGGTCGCTATCGCTCCATTCTGGGGATGATGGCCGCCGACCTGGACCACACCCGGATCGTCAGCACCTTCCGGACCGAAGACCTGCAACAATGGCGCCGGTACCTGATGACCGAGCCGCGGAACAGAACCAGCAAGCCCTTGGCTCCGAGATCGGTCAACTACTACATGATGGTCGCCGCTGGGCTGTTCAACTTCGCCAAGCAGAACGGCTACACCCACCAGGACCTTTCTTCAGTGCTGACCAAGGTGGAAGTGATCCGGGATAAACCAGACCCTTTTGATCAAGATGAGTTCCGGCGCCTGCAGGAAGCAGCTCGGCACGATATGGATGCGATGTGGATCCAGCTCGCATGCTGGACAGGCATGCGTACTGGGGAGCTCTGCTCCCTAGCATGGGAGGATGTTGACCTGGAGCGCGGGGAGCTCCAAATCCGCCGCAACATCACCCAGGCCCGCAACTTCAAGGTACCGAAGACCGGACATGAGCGAACCATTGTACTCCTGCCCCCTGCAATCGAGGCGCTGAAGCGCATGCGGCCAATGACAGCCATGCGCCAGTCCCATTACATCAAGAAGACGTTGAGGGACCGCCGGCAGGTCGACGAGAAGGTCACGTTTGTATTTAGTCCAGACGTCACCAGCAAGACGCCCGGGCTCAGTATCTGCTACACAGCCTTCACCTTGGGCGACAAATGGGACAGGTTGATAAAGAGGGCTGGCATTCGCCGCCGAACCCAATACCATATGCGCCATACATTTGCTTGCTGGATGCTGACCGCTGGCGCCAACCCTGAATGGGTTGCGTCATACCTGGGGCACGAGGACAGCACCATGGTGCGAACAGTCTATGGCAAATGGATCCCCGAACAAGACCGCGACGAAGCGGACAGGGTTTGGGGCAGGCTTGGGGCCAGCTTTTCAGATTTGGCCCCAATACAGCCCCAAGATTTCACAGCAACACAATAACAACCTGTAAATTAAAGAGAATTAGCCAATGGCTCAATTTATTTACACCATGAACAGGGTCGGCAAGGTCGTGCCGCCCAAGCGTCATATTCTCAAAAACATCTCCCTCTCCTTCTTCCCGGGCGCCAAGATAGGCGTGCTGGGTCTGAACGGCGCCGGTAAGTCCACCCTGCTGCGCATCATGGCCGGGCTCGACACCGAGATCGAAGGGGAAGCCCGCCCGCAGCCCGGCATCAAGATCGGCTACCTGCCTCAGGAGCCCAAGCTGGATCCGGAGCAGACAGTGCGCGAGGCGGTGGAAGAGGCCGTGGGCGAGGTGAAACGCGCCATGGCTCGTCTGGACGAGGTCTATGCGGCCTATGCCGATCCGGACGCCGACTTCGACAAGCTGGCCCGCGAGCAGGGCGAGCTGGAAGCCATCATCGCCGCCCAGGGCGGCCACAACATGGAAAACCAGCTGGAGCGCGCGGCCGACGCCCTGCGCCTGCCGGCCTGGGATGCCCAGATCAAGCACCTCTCCGGTGGTGAGCGTCGCCGCGTGGCCCTGTGCCGCCTGCTGCTGGAAAAACCGGACATGCTGCTGCTGGACGAACCGACCAACCACCTGGATGCGGAGTCCGTGGCCTGGCTGGAGCGCTTCCTGCACGACTACGAGGGCACCGTGGTGGCCATCACCCACGACCGCTACTTCCTCGACAACGTGGCGGGCTGGATCCTCGAGCTGGACCGCGGCGAGGGCATCCCCTGGGAAGGCAACTACTCCTCCTGGCTGGAGCAGAAAGACGCGCGTCTGGCTCAGGAAGCGAGTTCCGAAGCCGCCCGTCGCAAGTCCATCGAGAAGGAGCTGGAGTGGGTTCGTCAGAATCCGAAAGGTCGTCAGGCCAAATCCAAGGCTCGTATGGCTCGCTTCGAGGAGCTCAATACCAACGACTACCAGAAGCGCAACGAGACCAACGAGCTGTTCATTCCGCCTGGACCGCGCCTCGGCGACAAGGTGGTGGAAGTAGCCAACCTGCGCAAATCCTACGGTGATCGGGTGCTGATCGATGACCTGTCGTTCGCCATTCCCAAGGGTGCCATCGTCGGCATCATCGGCCCGAACGGTGCCGGTAAGTCGACCCTGTTCCGCATGATGTCGGGCCAGGAGCAGCCGGACTCCGGCGCCATCACCCTGGGCGAAACCGTGGTGCTGGCATCGGTGGATCAGTTCCGCGACAGCATGGATGACAAGAAGACGGTGTTCGAAGAGGTCGCCGACGGTCAGGACATCCTGCGCATCGGCAACTACGAGTTCCCGAGCCGCGCCTACATCGGTCGCTTCAACTTCAAGGGCTCTGACCAGCAGAAGCGCGTCGGCGAGCTCTCCGGTGGCGAGCGTGGCCGTCTGCATCTGGCCAAGCTGCTGCAGACCGGCGGCAACGTGCTGCTCCTCGATGAACCGACCAACGACCTGGACATCGAAACCCTGCGTGCCCTGGAAAACGCCCTGCTGGAGTTCCCGGGTTGTGCCATGGTCATCTCCCACGACCGCTGGTTCCTCGACCGCATCGCCACCCACATCCTGGACTATCAGGACGAGGGCAAGATCGCGTTCTTCGAGGGCAACTTCACCGAATACGAAGAGTGGAAGAAGAAGACCTATGGCGCCGAGGCCGTCCAGCCGCATCGCGCGAAATACAAGCGTATCGCCAAGTAATTGCGCCTGGCGATGAAGCAAGGCGGCCTGCCGGACCACACCGACCGGGGACGGCATGGCAAACGCTGTGATGACAAGGGGAGCATGGGCTCCCCTTTTTATCGCCTTCCGGATTACAATCATCCCCTCCTTCACCCAGTGACAACGCGCCATGACCCAGCCCACCGCCCCCAGACTCACCATCCAGATCCGGCTTGAACCCGGTTGCCTGGGGCCGGATGGCAAGCACCACATCGACACCTTCTGCACGGCAGCCAGTCGGGTCTTTGCCGCCATCGAGCCCGAACGGGTTGACTGGGTGCTGATCCCCCGCCATGACAAGCAGTTGCCGGAGCAGGAGTTCCTCATCGAGGGGCGCAAATTGAGCGAGGCCCAGGCCGGCCTGCTGCTGCAGCGCCTGGGGCTGGCACTCGACCCCTTGCTGGAGCAGAGCGACGCCGTGCTCAACCAGCTTATCGAGCGCTACCTGAAGAGCCGTTGATGGCCCCCATAGATAAGGTTCTATCGAGCCCCGTTTTAACGCCTCCCGGAGCAAACGTTTGAATTTTTACTCTATTCATTGATCCGCCTCGCAGATCCGGGGTTTGTAAACCTGGCCGCCTGTGTAAAAATGTGCGCGCTGTCACGGTATCAGGACGAGTCTGGTCATTTCACCGCCAGAAACAGGGCCCTTCACCCCGCATGGATGGGTGCGGCCCCCCTGCTGCTTATTTCACGTTACCCATTGGAATCCAACATGAATCAACCACATCACGCTACCGGGCAGACCGCCAGCCCGGCTGCCGGGCATGGACTGCTCGAGCGCCTGTTTGCCCTGCGCGGTCATGGCACCACGGCCCGCACCGAGGTGATCGCCGGTATCACCACCTTCCTGACCATGGTCTACATCGTGTTCGTCAACCCGCAGATCCTCTCTGCTGCGGGCATGGACACCCAGGCCGTGTTCGTCACCACCTGCCTCATCGCCGGCATCGGCAGCATCCTGATGGGTCTCCTGGCCAACCTGCCCATCGCCCTGGCGCCCGCCATGGGCCTCAACGCCTTCTTCGCCTTCGTGGTGGTGGCCGGCATGGGCTACTCCTGGCAGGTCGGCATGGGCACCATCTTCTGGGGCGCCCTGGGCCTGCTGATCCTCACCTTGCTGCGGGTGCGCTACTGGCTCATCGCCAACATCCCGCTCACCCTGCGAGTCGGCATCACCGCCGGCATCGGCCTGCTCATCGCCCTGCTCGGCCTGCACAACGCCGGCATCGTTGTCGCGAGCCCCGCGACCATGGTGACCGTGGGCAATCTCACCTCCCTGCCCTGCCTGCTGGGGCTGCTGGGCTTCTTCCTGATCTGCATCTTCTCCGCCCGTGGCGTGCACTCCGCCGTGCTCATCTCCATGGTGGTCACCACAGGGCTGGGCTTCCTGTTCGGGGATGTCACCTTCAAGGGCTTCGTCTCCATGCCGCCGAGCATTGCACCGGTCTTCGGCCAGCTGGATCTGATGGGGTCGCTCGACATCAGCCTCGCGGGGATCATCTTCTCCTTTATGCTGGTCAACCTGTTCGACTCTTCCGGCACCCTGATCGGCGTCACCAACCGCGCCAAGCTGGCCGATGACAGGGGTCACTTCCCGCGCATGAAGCAGGCCCTGGTGGTGGATAGCGTGAGCTCCGTCGGCGGCGCTTTTATGGGCACCTCCTCCGTGACGGCGTATATCGAGAGCAGCTCCGGGGTCGCTGTGGGCGGTCGCACCGGCCTGACCGCCATCGTGGTCGGCGTGCTGTTCCTGCTGGCCATCCTCTTCTCCCCGGTCGCCGCCATGGTGCCGGCCTACGCCGCCGCGGGCGCCCTTATCTACGTGGGCGTGCTGATGTGCTCCGAGCTGACCCGGGTGAAGTGGGAAGACCTGACCGAGGCGGTGCCGGCCTTCATGACCGCCGTCATGATGCCGTTCAGCTTCTCCATCACCGAGGGGATCGCCGTGGGCTTCATCTCCTACTGCGTGATGAAGGCGGGCACCGGCCGCTGGCGCGAGATCAACCCCTGCGTGCTGGTGGTGGCCCTGCTGTTCGTGCTCAAGTTTGTCTGGGTCGACAGCCACTAACCCTCGCTTGCCCCCACAAAAAAGCCCGTCATCGACGGGCTTTTTTCATGTCTGGCATCGCCGCTCAGCGGATACCGCGAGCCTCGCGGATCCACTCCCAGGCCTGCTGGATCTCCTGGGCCTTCTCCTTGGCCATCTCCATCATCTCCGGCGGCAACCCCTTGGCGGCCAGCTTGTCCGGGTGATGCTTGCTCATCTCCTTGCGATAGGCGCGCTTGATCTCCTGATCGCTGTCGCTCTCGCTCACCCCGAGCAGCTGATAGGCATCCTTGAGGCGGTCCCGGGAGGGGGGCTCCTGCCGGTATTGCTGCCCCTGCCCACCGCCCTGCTGCTGGCGGTGGAAGAAGTTCATCTGGGCCTCGGCCATCGCCAGGATCCGCGCCAGCTCGATACGGCTGAACCCCAGCTCGTCGGCGATGGTCTGCAGGATGGCGCGCTCGTTGGCCTCCACCTTGCCATCGGCAAAGGCGGCCTGCAGCTGGACCTCGAGGAAGAAGCGCAGAATGTCTCGCTGCCCCTGGCTGGCCTGGCGAAACTCCGCCAGGGTTTCGCGCAGCGGGAAGTCGCTCTCCTTGCCCTGACGGAACGACTCCTGGGCGCGCACGCGCTGCTCACCGGAGAGGCGCATCCTGTCCATCAGGTTGGACGCCACCCGGATCTCGTGTTCGGTGACCTGGCCGCTCGCCTTGGCGATGTGGCCCATGACGGCGAAGGTGGCGTGGAAAAAGACCGCCTGTTGCTGCTGGCTGGGGGCACGGCGGAAGGACATGCCCATGCCCCGATCGAAGCGGTGACCTATCCACAGGCCCAGCAGGGCCCCGAAGATGTTGCCGAGCAGAAAACCGAAGAAGGCGCCAAGCACCTTACCCCAAATACGCATGGTTCAAGACCTCGTGATGTTAATGAGTGCCGGCGAGCAGCTGCTCGTCCAGCGCGCGCAGCCGCTCCACGGTGCCGATGTCCCGCCATTCGCCGGCGAGCAGGCTGCCGCCGACTCTGCCCTGCGCCATCCAGTCCCGCAGCAGGGGCGCCAGCTTGCGGGCGCCCGAGGGCAGGTAGGCAAAGGCGGCGGGGTGGTAGAGACCAATGCCGCTGAAGGTCAGGGCCGGGGCATCCTGCACCCGGCCGGCTTGCAGGGAAAAGTCCCCATCGGGATGCTGGGGGGGATTGGGCACCAGCCAGAGGTGGGCCAGATCGCTCCCCAGGGGCTGACTTACCAGGGTGGCATAGTCGGCATCGATCCAGGTGTCGCCGTTGATCACCAGGAAGGGGTCGCTGCCGAGCAGGGGCAGCGCCTGCACGATGCCGCCAGCGGTCTCCAGCGCGCTCTCCTCTGCCGACCAGCGGATAGACACCCCGAACGCGCTGCCATCGCCGAGAGCCGCCACCAGCTTGTGGCCAAGCCAGGCATGGTTGATGACCAGCTCGCTTATGCCGGCGCGTTTGAGCTTCTCGATATGGTGCACGATGAGGGGTTTGCCTCCCGCCGCCAGCAGCGGCTTGGGCAGACTGTCGGTAAGCGGGCGCATCCGCTCGCCGCGGCCGGCGGCCAGGATCATCGCCTTCATGATGCAGCTCCGTCGGCACGGGCCTCGGCCACCCGGGTCAGACCCGGCAGCACCACCTGCTCCAGCCAGGCACCGAAGCGGACCAGCACGGGATAGCTCTCGCCATGGGTGCGACAGACATCGACCACATAGTCGAGGGTGCGTGGAATGTCTTTGAGGTAGCCGGACTTGCCGTCCCGATGCCAGAGGCGGGTGAAGATCCCCGCCGCCTTGAGGTGGCGCTGCATGCCGGTGAGGTCTGCTGCGCGACGAAACGCGGCATAGTCGAGCCCGCCGAGCAGCTCCGCCTGACGAAGGGTCTCGAAGCCCTGGCGCATGCCCTGCTCGATCACCTCGTCGGGCCAGCGCACGTAACAGTCTTTCAGGAGGGAGACCAGGTCATAACTCAGAGGGCCGATGACCATGTCCTGGAAGTCGATGATGGCGAGCTCGCTCTCGCCCGGGGTCTGCCCACCGCACACCATGAGGTTGCGGCTATGGAAGTCCCGGTGCATCACCCCCTGGGGCTGGGCCAGGTTGTTCGCGGTGAGGCAGGCGAAGGTCTCCGCCAGCAGTTGCTCTTCCTCGGCGCTCAGGGTCAGCTGCAGGTGCTGCCCCAGCAGCCACTCGGGGAAGATGGCGTTTTCCCGGGCCATGAAGGCGGCATCAAAAGGCTCAAGCTCCAGTTCAACAGCGCCGAGACGGGGCAACAGGGCGATGGCCTTGCCATACCAGGCCAGCACGTTGCTCTCGTCCAGGCAGCCGATGAGCTGGGTATCCCCGAGGTCCGTCACCGCCAGCAGTCCGAGATCGTAGTCCACCCCCCTGACCTCGGGCGCCTTCAACCCCACTTCATGCAATGCGACCGCATTGCGAACGAACTCATGATTTTTTTCGGTTTTAGGATTAGCATCCACCCACACCAGACCACCACCGCGGAAGTAACGGCGGAAACTGGCGTCACCGGATATGAGGGTCAACGGAAGGTTGGCATCACCGGAAATCCGGCGTGCCCATTGCAAAAGCAGGGAAGCGCGATCGTGCATGAGTCGGGAACCAAATTGGAAAGCAGCACTTGGCTGTTAGCCCTGGCCGCAATAATGCTTTATCATTGCCGGCTAACATAAAGCAATGACATGCAATGTCAACTCGATGGATCCTGACATAAAATGCATGCCCTGAACTAACCGTTTTTACTACGGATTGCGCGAGCCTTTCACATGACAAAATGGACACTGGGATACTCCTGTCCCATCGCCCTGACCATCAGCCTTGTTCCTGCCGTGAGTCCGCTCATGGTTCAGGCTGCGCCACTCAACGCACCGCCCGCCACCGGGATCCTCGACAGCCTCTGCTATGACTATGTGCCCAAGATAGAGAAACCCACCGCAGGCCAAGATGCCAATGCCCTGCCCGTCGAGGTGGATGCCGATCGCCTGGAGGCCAAGCAGGGCGGCACCGCCGTCTACGAGGGCGATGTCAAGGTTCGTCAGGGGGTGCGCAAGTTCGACTCCGACTACGCCCAGCTCGATCAGAAGAGCCGGGACGTCATCGCCATCGGCAACATCTACTACAACGATGGCCAGATCACGGTCACCAGCGACAAGACCCTCAAGTCCAACCTGGACACCAAGAACTCCGAGCTGGAAGAGGGCAAGTATCAGGTTCACGGCTCACCGGTGCGCGGCTTCGCCGAGAAGGTGACCATGACCAACAACAACCAGAACATCACCCTGGAGGGGGCCCAGTACACCACCTGCCCGCCGGGTCAGGAGGTCTGGACCCTGAAGGCCGGCAGCATCGACATCGACCAGTCCGAGGTGTTCGGAGAAGCCTGGAACGCCAGCCTCTGGCTCTATGACTACCCTGTCTTCTATTTCCCCTACATCAACTTCCCCATCAAGGACGAGCGCAAGACGGGCCTGCTCTACCCGGGTTATACCCAGAGCTCCAAGAACGGCATGGACATCACCCAGCCCTTCTACTGGAACATAGCGCCCAACTACGATGCCACCATCACCTCCCGCTTCATGGACAGACGGGGCCTGATGGAGCAGGTCGAGTTCCGCTACATGCCCGATCCGGCCCACGTGGGGAGCCTCTACTTCGAGAACCTGGCGAACGACAAGCAGTACGACGAGACGGACAGCCTCAACGACCACCTCTCCGACGGCCACCGCTACCTGCTGAGCGCCCGCCATACTTCCATGTTCCAGGACAATGCCTTGCGCGTCTCGGTGGACTACACCAAGGTGCGGGATCAGGACTACAACTACTTCAACGACTTCTCCCCCAAGGTGGGGACCCAGGTCGACAACCAGCTGCAACAGTCCCTCAAGGCCGGCTACTACCAGCAGAACTGGAACCTCGATGCCGAGGTGCGCACCTACCAGATCCTGCTGGCCAGCGCCCAGCAGCCCCACGAGCTGATGCCGCGCATCAACCACAACTACTACCAGCAGGGGAGCTGGTACGATCTGGCCTGGAACACCGAACTGACCAACTTCGGCTACAACAACGATCAGGCCATCGCGCAGAACCAGGGGGAGGCCTACACCGGGACCCGCTTCCACACGGCGCCCACCCTGACCATCCCGCTCATCGACGAAGCCGGTTACTTCCTCGACAGCCAGTACAAGCTGATGTACACCCGTTACGATCAGACGGTACCGGACAACATGAGCAGCACCTTCACCAACCGCTTCACCCCGGTAGGCGGGGGGGATGTCACGCTGGAAGAAGGCACCATCACCCGGGTGCTGCCCTCTTTCCGTCTCAAGGGGGGTATGACCTTCGAGCGTGATCAGCAGTGGTTTGGCGAGGGCGCCAACCAGACCCTGGAGCCGGAGTTCCAGTACCTCTACATCCCCTACAAGGATCAGGACAACATCGGGGTCTACGACTCCACCACCATGCGCCAGGACTACTACAGCCTGTTCAGCGATCGCCGCTACGCCGGTCTGGACCGGATCAGCGACTCCAATCGTCTCTCCCTGGGGGTCACGACCCGCATTTATGATCCGGCCGGGGATGAACGAATCCGGCTGGCCGTTGCCCAAGCCTTCGACTTCGTGGCCCCCAGGGTCAAGCTCTACAGCAGCGACGAGCTGAGCACCAATACCCGCTCGCCCCTGTCGTTCGAGGGGGACGCCAAGATCAACGAGCAGTGGTACGCCCATGCCGGGGCACAGTATGACGTGGAACAGCGCCAGATAAGCTCTGCCAACAGCGCCCTGGAGTACCGCCACGAGAAGCTGATCAGCCAGCTGAACCACCGCTTCGTGCGCGATGCCAACTACGACCTCGACAACAAGGGACAGGTCACGGATCTCAACCAGATCGGCCTGCTGCTGACCACGCCCCTGAACGACCAGTGGCACCTCTACGGGGGTTACTATCAGGAGCTCAACCAGAACGTCAAAGTGGACCGCAAGGTGGGCCTGAAGTACGACTCCTGCTGCTGGAGCATCAACTTCAACCTGGAGTGGGTCAACACACCGGATAACGTGAATCTGGAACCGACTTCGGAGCGCAGTTTCGGCATTCAATTTGAAATGAAAGGATTGGGTAGCGTGGGTACCGGCGCCAAGGGCACCTCCCTGGACACCGAAGCACTGCCTTACATTCGTCCGTTTAACCTGCGAGACCAATAACCGGTCTGGCAAACGCCTTGAGAGATGGATATGAAGAAGACGTTGATTTCCCTGCTGACCGCAGGCCTGTTCGGTGTCATGAGCCAGGGCGCCTTCGCCGCCCCCGAGCTGATGGACAAGGTGCTGGCCGTGGTCAACAAGGACGTGGTGCTGGCCAGTCAGCAGGAAGCCCTGGTACAGAAGGTGAAGACATCCGCCCAGGAGAGTGGCCAGTCCCTGCCCGATGACGTCACCCTGCGCAAGCAGGCGCTGGACCGCCTGATCCAGGAGAGCCTGCAGCTGCAACTGGCGGAGCGCCAGGGGCTCAAGATCAGTGACACCCAGCTGGAGCAGGCCATCCAGAGCATCGCCGCCGACAACAAGATGACCCTGGAGCAGCTGCGTGCCCAGCTGGATCGGGAAGGGCTGACCTATGCCCAGTACCGGGAAGAGGTGCGTCGCGAGATCCTGATGAACGAAGTCCGCCGCAGCCAGGTGCGTCGCCGCATCAACATCTCCGATCAGGAGGTCAAGCAGGTGGTCGAGGCGCTGAGCAAGCAGGGCCAGCAGCAGACCGAGTTCCATATCGGCCACATCCAGGTTGCCCTGCCGGATAACCCGAATGCCGAACAGCTCAACGCCGCCAAGGCCAAGATCGAACGCATCCTCGCCGCCCTGAAAGAGGGGGCGGATTTCCGCAAGCTGGCCATCGCCGAGAGTAACGGTCCCAAGGCCCTGGAAGGGGGTGACTGGGGCTGGATGAGCCCGCAGGAGATGCCCACCCTGATGGCCGAAGCGGTACAGGGCGCCAAGAAAGGCGACATCGTCGGCCCGCTGCGCTCCGGTGCCGGTCTGCACATCGTCAAGATCTTCGACACCAAGGGTCAGCAGCAGGTGATGCAGACCGAGGTGAAGGCCCGTCACATCCTGATCAAGCCCTCCATCATCCTGAGCGAGGAGAAGGCCAAGAGCACCCTGGACGGCATCCTGCACGACATCAAGAGCGGCAAGGCGAGCTTCGCCAGCATGGCGGAGAAGTACTCCGAGGATCCGGGTTCTGCGGTACAGGGCGGCGAGCTGGGCTGGTCTGATCCCAATGTCTACGTGCCGGAGTTCCGCGACATGGTGGGCCGCCTGCAACCTGGCCAGATCAGCGAACCCTTCCGCACCACCCACGGCTGGCACATCGTCCAGCTGGAGGATCGCCGCAGCCAGGACGCCACCGGCAAGGCCCAGGAGCAGCGAGCCTACCAGCTCATCTTCAACCGCCGCTTCGCCGAAGAGTCCCAGTCCTGGCTGGATGAGCTGCGCGACGAAGCCTACATCCAGATCGAACCGAACTGATGAGCTGTCATCGTCTTGCCATCACCCCGGGTGAGCCGGCGGGCATAGGCCCGGATCTGGTGCTGCACATCGCCCAGCGGGACTGGCCCCATCAACTGGTGGTGATCGCCGATCCCGCTCTGTTGCAAGAGCGGGCAGCCCTGCTGGGGCTGTCTGTCGAGCTGGAACCCTACGACGCCACGGCCCCTGCCCGTCCCCAGCGGGCGGGTACCCTGAGCATCTGCGCCGTGCCCCTTGGCGCCCCTGCTGTGCCGGGCATGCTCGACGAAGGCAACGGCGCCTATGTGCTGGCCACCCTGCAGCGCGCCTGCGTCGGCAACCTGAGCGGCGAGTTTGCCGCCGTGGTGACCGGACCGGTGCACAAGGGGATCATCAACCAGGCGGGCGTGTCGTTCAGCGGCCACACCGAGTTCTTCGCCCAGCAGTCCGACACCGCCGACGTGGTGATGCTGCTGGCCACCGAAGGGCTGCGGGTGGCGCTTGCAACCACCCACATCCCGCTGGCCTATGTGGCCAAGGCCATCACAGAGGAGCGCCTTGGCAAGGTGATCCGCATCCTGGATGCGGATCTCAAGCGCAAGTTCGGCATCGAACAGCCCCGGATTTACGTCTGCGGCCTCAACCCCCACGCCGGGGAAGGGGGCCACCTCGGTCGTGAAGAGATCGAGGTGATCGAACCCGCTCTGGCCGCTCTGCGCCAGGAGGGGATCGATCTCGTCGGCCCCCTGCCGGCCGATACCCTGTTCCAGGACAAATACCTCAAGGATGCGGATGCGGTACTCGCCATGTACCACGACCAGGGGCTGCCCGTGCTCAAGTACAAGGGCTTTGGCAACTCGGTCAACATCACCCTCGGACTTCCATTCATCCGTACTTCGGTGGATCACGGCACTGCGCTGGATCTGGCAGGCAAGGGCCTGGCCGATCCCGGCAGCCTGATCACCGCGATCAACCACGCCATCCAGATGGTAGAGAAAAAAAGATATGAGCAGTAAGGTGCACATGGGCCACACGGCCCGTAAGCGTTTCGGTCAGAACTTCTTGCACGACCGTTATGTGATCGACCAGATAGTGGCCGCCATCAACCCCCAGCCAGGTCAGAACCTGGTGGAGATCGGGCCGGGTCTGGCGGCGCTGACCGAACCGGTCGCCGCCCAGATGGACAAGATGACCGTGGTCGAGCTGGACCGGGATCTCGCCGCACGCCTGCGCGAGCACCCCACTCTTAAAGACAAGCTGACCGTCATCGAGGCCGATGCCATGCGCTTCGACTTCAGCACCCTGATGGGGGAAGGCAAGGGGCCGCTTCGTATCTTCGGCAACCTGCCCTACAACATCTCCACCCCGCTCATCTTCCACCTGTGCGAGTTCGCCGATCGGGTCGAAGACATGCACTTCATGCTGCAAAAAGAGGTGGTACTGCGTCTGGCCGCCGGTCCGGGCAGCAAGGCCTATGGCCGCCTGAGCGTGATGACCCAGTACTACTGCCAGGTGATCCCGGTGCTGGAAGTGGGCCCTGGCGCCTTCAAGCCGGCACCCAAGGTGGACTCCGCCGTGGTACGCCTAGTGCCGCACAAGAACCCGACCATAGTCGCGAAGGATATCCGCTGCCTGAACCGGGTCTGCACCGAGGGCTTCGGCCAGCGTCGCAAGACCATCCGCAACAGCTTCGCCAACTTCATCACAGACGCCCAGCTGACCGAGCTTGGCATCGATGGCAACCTGCGCCCGGAGAACCTCTCCCTCGAGCAGTTCGTCACGATCGCCAACTGGCTGGCCGATCAGCAGCAGGCCTGATCCCATGACGAAAGCCCGGATCCTGGTCCGCCCCCACCCCAGCTATGTGTCAGGGACGGCAGACCCTTACCATTTTCTCTATCGCATCGAGATAGAGAACCTGGGTCCGGGCACGGTGCAGCTGCTGCATCGACGCTGGCTCATCACGGACGCCAATGGCAAGATGCAGGAAGTGGAAGGGCCCGGGGTCGTCGGTGAACAACCCCTGATCGCCCCAGGCGAGACCTTTACCTACCAGAGCGGCGTGCCGCTCGCCACGCCGCTCGGCGTGATGGAAGGCAGTTACATCCTGCAAGATGAATCTGGCCAGCAATTCGAGGCGCCCATCGCCCCCTTCACACTGGCCATTCCAAACATTATCAACTGAGGTTTCATGGCGAACTGTTTCGTCGGCGATATCCAGGGCTGCTACGACGACTTGCGCCGCCTGCTGGATCTTGCCGAGTTCGACTTCGATAACGACGTGCTCTGGCTGTGCGGTGATCTCGTCGCCCGCGGCCCGGACTCTCTCAACACCCTGCGCTTCGTCAAGTCACTGGGACAACAGGCCGTGACCGTGCTCGGCAACCACGACCTGCACCTATTGGCCGTGGCCCACGGGGTCGCGCCCCTCAAGAAGAAGGACAAGCTGCAGGAACTGATGGAAGCACCGGATCGGGACGAGCTGCTGGAGTGGCTGCGCCACCGGCCGCTGCTGGCTGAGCACCCCGATCTGCCCATCATGATGATCCACGCCGGTCTCTCCCCCGCCTGGGATGCCCACACCGCTCGCAGCTGTGCGCGGGAAGTGGAGACCCTGCTGCGCGGGGATCAGTACAGCTGGCTGCTGCACAATATGTACGGCGACCAGCCGGACAGCTGGGACGAGGGTCTGCTGGGGATAGAGCGCTACCGCTACATCATCAACAGTTTCACCCGCATGCGCTTTTGCTACTTCGATGGCCGGCTCGACTTCAAATGCAAGAAGGGCCCCACCGAATCGACCCCGGGCCTGCGCCCCTGGTTCGAGCAGCGCGAGCACCATGTGGATGACCCCATCCTGGTGTTTGGCCACTGGGCGGCGCTGATGGGCAAGACCGGCAAGGACGACATCAAAGGGCTGGATACCGGCTGCGTCTGGGGCAACAGTCTCACCCTGTGGCGCTACGAGGACGACGCCCTGATCGCCACCCCCTGCCCGGCCTATGCCAAGTAGAGCGGCTCTTTGCGGAACATGGGAATGATCCGCCGTTGAGAGGAGAGCAATGCCCTCTCCTGCGAAATGGAGCTGAAAACAGAACGGGCCCGGCAATGCCGGGCCCGTTTTTTCATGATGAGCGGATCAGAGCCTGCGCCCCAGCCGTTTCTCGACCTGGCGCCGCTCCCATTCCGGGCCAAACAGCTTGAAGGGCTGAAACAGGTTGATGGCGTGGGAAGCCAGCCCCAACCCCCAGCCCAGCATGGGCCACCAGGCCCAGATATAATCCGGGTTGCTCAGGTAGTTGATGACAAACAGCCCCCCTATCACCAGCACATAGCTCATGAGGTGGCCGTAGAAGCCCCTGAGCCCCTCCACGAACTTCATCGCCTCCCGCTCATCCCGCGCCACCTGCACGCGTCCCCGATCTTCGCCCTCATTCCCTTTCATCTCGCTCTCCTGCAGTTGGGTCACATCGAGCTCGAAGACGGCGGCCAGGGCCTTGAGGGATTCCAGTCCGGGTTGCTGGCCCTGCTCTATTCGCTGAATGGTGCGAACGCTCAGGCCAGTGAGGGTCGCCAGCTGTTCCTGGGACCATCCCCGTTGCAATCTCAACTTCCTGACGATCATCTTGCGCTCCTTGTGGTGATTGACAGGGCCAGCATAGGGAAAGGGGATGAGAGGCGACACGACAGATGGCCGACACTCCCCTGACTTCCTTTAAAAATCATAAGCTTAATACCACGCAACCGTGGCTTTTGCGCCCCGAGCAGCCAGGCTTGGCGTGCCGCTGGCGGCCAGGCGTCGCGGGGGTTACAACCCCTGCATCAGCTCGGCACCAATCTCGAAGGAGCGCAGGCGCGCCTGATGATCGACGATGGGGCCGTTGAACATCAGCTCGTCCGCTCCGGTCTCTGCCAGCAGAGCCTTGAGGCCGTGGCGTACCCGATCCGGCTCCCCCACCAGGGAGCGAGCCAGGGTCTGCTCCATCGCCATCAATTCGCGGGGAGACCACTCATCCCCCAGCGTCTGCACCGGCAGTGGCAGCTTGCCGGCATCCCCCCGGTAGAGACGCAGGAACTGCTGCTGCAGGGTGGTGAACAGGAAGCGGGCCTCACGATCGGTGTCGGCGGCGATCAGATTGACGCACACCACCGCATGGGGTTTGGGCCAGCGGGCAGAGGGACGGTATTGGGTACGGTAGATCTCCAGCGCCTGCAGCAACATGGCGGGAGCGAAGTGGGAAGCAAAGCCGAACGGCAACCCCATGGCCGCTGCCAGTTGGGCACTGTAGAGGCTGGATCCCAGCAGCCAGATGGGCACATGGAGTCCCTGACCCGGCACCGCCTGCACGGCGCCGACCTCGTCGCCAAAATAACTCATCAGTTCGCGCACATCCGCCGGGAAGTCATCCACCTCGCCGCTGCGCTGGCGGCGCAGCGCCTGCATGGTGCGCTGATCGCTGCCAGGGGCGCGGCCCAGGCCGAGATCGATGCGATCCGGATAGAGGGAACTCAGCGTACCGAACTGCTCCGCAATGACCAGGGGGGAGTGGTTCGGCAACATGATGCCGCCAGCCCCGAGCCGCAACGTCGTGGTACCCCCGGCCAGGTGGCCAATCAACACCGCTGTGGCGGCGCTGGCAATGCCCGGCATGTTGTGGTGCTCCGCCAGCCAGTAGCGATGGTAACCCCAGCGCTCCGCATGGCGAGCCAGATCCAGCGAGTGGCGAAACGACTCGGCCGGCAGACCACCTTCGGGAACGGGCACCAGATCCAGCACGGAATAGGGGACGACAGACATGGGACACTCCATTGGTTCACAGGGCGTTTATCAGGGGAGCAATGTAGCACGAGATATCTGAACGAATCATCTCACCACAGGGCAAGGGCGCAGCGCGAAGGCTGGCTGTTGATTTGGGGCTGAAGAGCGCAAGATCGAGTCCTAGGCTTTTTGTCATCCAGCAAGCACACTGTTAGGTGACCAATACGGCGATCGCCAGGGGACAAGGATCCGTCCATGACAAACGCAAGTCTCAGTCGCAGACCCTTTTACGTACACATTGCCACCCTTTTCATCCTGCTCTTCTCCTTGCTGGGGGGCGCCCTCATCGTGCTGCAGTTCCAGCAGGGCATGCAGCAGGGGCTGGAGCACGAACGTCAGAGCTTCCAGCAATACCGGGAGCAGCTTGCCCTCGCCATCAAGCTGAACCAGCGACCAGCCCACATGTCCCTGAATCTGCTGCGCAGCGGCCAGCTGTCTGCCATGACAGACCTCGAGACGCGGCTCGCCTTCCTGCCCCAGCTGGCGGAAGTACTGGCCAACAGCACCAGTTACGGCGCCATCTATGCCGGTTACGAGGACGGCGATTTCTTTCTGGTTCGCAAGCTGACCGAACGGGCGAGAGGGGCGCTGGAGGCGCCTCCGCCCGAGAGCCGCCTGCTGGTCCAGAGCCTGCATCAGGGACAGGGAGAGTTCCTCTATTTCGACCAGCGGCTGCGGCTGCTGGAGCGGCGCCCCATGCCGGACTACCGTTTCGATCCGCGAGATCGGGGCTGGTACAAGGAGGCGCGCTGGAGCACGGGCATCATAGTGACCCACCCCTACCTCTTCTTCACTACCCGGGAGCCAGGCATGACACTGGCGGTGGAGAGCGACGATCGCCGGGCGGTGATCGGGCTCGATGCGGGCGTGGAGGGACTCTCTTCCCTCATCGGCGAGTTGCCCCTGCCCGGTCACAGCCAGCTGGTGCTGTTTGACGAGGTCGGGACCCTGCTGGCCACGGATCCCGAGCGCCTTCCAAGCTTCGAGCAACTGAGCCGCCTGCCCATGCTGTCGGCCCTCAATCACCCCATTCTCACCAGGCTGCAACAGGAGATGGCTGCGCGGCCTGCCCTGCTGCATCACCCCGCCGAGCTGACCCTGGCAACGGTTCAGGGTCAGGAGTGGCTGGTCAACCTCTCCTCCCTCGGGGAAGAGTCTCCGTT
The DNA here is from genome assembly GCF_017939245.1 of Aeromonas sp. PrichA-15. Lineage (NCBI taxonomy): Bacteria > Pseudomonadati > Pseudomonadota > Gammaproteobacteria > Aeromonadales > Aeromonadaceae > Aeromonas > Aeromonas sp. PrichA-15. Next base: position 34,787 of record NZ_JAGKRH010000372.1, read on the forward strand.
TTATCTCGCCCTCCTGGTGCCCACCGAGGTGCTCACCGCCCCGGCGCGCCAGGATGCGCTGCACAATCTCGCCTGGGCCCTTGCCGGTCTGCTGCTCCTGCTGCCCGTCATCTGGCTGGCCGCCCGGCGCACTGCCGCCCCCTTGCTGGTATTGACCGGGGAGGCTGAGCGGATCCAGCACTTCGACTTTGGCGAAAGCCCGGGGCCGGATTCGGCGATCCGCGAAATTGACGACCTCGCCCGCGCCATGTCCAGCATGCGCCTGACCCTCGGCAATTTCATGAACATGGGCCGGGCGCTGGCGGCAGAGCATCGCTTCGATTCGTTGCTCAGCCGCATCCTGCACGAGACGGTGGCGGCAGCCCAGGCCGAGGGCGGCTGCCTATTCCTGGCCCAGGAGAGCGGGATGCAGGCCGTTCACGCCATCTGGCAGGGGCAGCCGCTGGCGTGCGAACAGGTACAGTGGCAGGCGGCGCTGCTCGGCGGTCTCTACCACACGGAGCGCCTCTGCCTGCCCCTCGACGAGGCACAGTGGGCCCGCTTCCTCACCGACTGGGGCCCTTTCCCCGGTGCCTGCCAACTGCTGGTCGAGCCCCTTCACAACCACCGTCAGGAGCTGATCGGCTGCCTGCTGCTGATCCTGCCAGACTGCTCGGCCCGCGAACTGGCCTCGCGCATCAGCCTCATCGAGGCGCTGGCGGGCACCTCCTCTTCCGCTATCGAAAACCAGCGCCTGCTGGAGGAGCAGAAGCAACTGCTGGAAGCCTTCATCGAGCTCATCGCCGGTGCCATCGATGCCAAGAGCCCCTACACCGGCGGCCACTGCCAGCGGGTGCCGGAACTGGCCAGGATGCTGACCCAGGCTGCCTGCGCACAGCAGACGGGGCCCTTTGCCGATTTCCGGCTCAACGAAGAGGAGTGGGAGGCCATCCATATCGCGAGCTGGCTGCACGACTGCGGCAAGGTCACCACCCCGGAGTTCGTGGTGGACAAGGCGACCAAGCTCGAGACCATTTACGACAGGATCCACGAGGTCCGCACCCGCTTCGAGGTGCTCAAGCGGGATGCCCACATCGAGGCGCTCTGCAGCCTGCTGCCCCCATCCGGGCAGCAGGCCGCCCTCGAGGCTGTAACCCCCCTCTGGCACACCCTGGATCAGGAGTTCGCCTTCGTGGCCGAGTGCAATCTGGGGGGCGAGTGGATGGCGCCGGAGAAGCTCGCCAGGCTGGATACCATTGCCAGCCGCACCTGGTTGCGCACTCTGGACGATCGGCTCGGCATCAGTCAGGAGGAGCGCAAGCGCCACCAGGAGGCCCCCTCTCCCCTCCCCTGCCGAGAGTCGCTGCTCGCCGACAAGGCGGTCCATCTCATCCCTCGCCCCGAGCACGACAATCTCGCCCGACACAACCCATGGGGCTTCAAGGTGCGGGTGCCCACCCACCTCTACAACAGGGGGGAGCGCTACAACCTCGCCATCGGCCGGGGCACCCTCACCGAAGAGGAGCGCTACAAGATCAACGATCACATCATCCAGACCATACGCATGCTGGAGAAGCTTCCTTTCCCCCGCCATTTGCGCAAGGTGCCGGAGATTGCGGGGGGCCATCACGAGCGGATGGACGGCACGGGCTATCCGCGCCAGTTGCAAGGGGGGCAGATGAGCATTCCAGCCCGCATCATGGCCATTGCAGACATCTTCGAGGCGCTGACGGCGAGCGATCGCCCCTACAAGTCTGGCAAAACGGTCTCCCAGTCCCTGACCATCATGGTGAAGATGGTGCAGGAACAGCACATAGACCCGGCCCTGTTTGCCCTCTTCATCGAGAGCGGCATCTGGCGGGACTACGCCAGACGCTTCCTCGCCCCCGAGCAGCTGGACGAGGTCGAATGCCAGGCCCTGCTGGCAGGATCACACTGACCTTCCGCTGGCACTCGCCCATAAAAAAACGGTCAACCCGGGTTGACCGTTTTTCGTTCCACTTCGCCCCTTAGAACAGCAGGTGCGCCACACCGGCAATCACCGGCAGGGTGACCAGGGTGCGCAGCAGGAAGATGACGAACAGCTCCCACAACTTGACCGGGATCTTGCTGCCCAGCAACAGAGCGCCCACTTCCGACATGTAGATAAGCTGGGTGACCGACATGGCGGCGATCACGAAGCGGGTGATGTCGCTCTCGATAGTGGAGGCCAGCACCGCCGGGATGAACATGTCGGCGAAGCCCACCATGATGGTCTTGGAAGCGGCTTCCGCCTCCGGCAGTTGCAGCAGCTCGAGCAAAGGCACGAAGGGCGCCCCCAGCCAGTTGAACACCGGGGTGTGCTCCGCCAGCATCAGGGCACAGGTCCCGACGGCCATCACCACCGGCAGCACGCCAAACACCATGTCCAGGGCGTTTTTCACCCCTTCACGCGCCACGGCGCCGAGATCCGTCATGCTGTCGGCCTTGGTCAGGGCACGATGGTAGCCGTAGCTCAGTACGCTGTGCTGATGGGGGATGGCCTCCTGCTTGCGGCACAGGGGAGTACCGTCGCTGTAGACATCCTTCTTCCAGGAGAGCGGCGGCAGGCGCGGCACCACGATGGCGGCCACCACACCGGCCAGGCAGACGGTCAGGTAGAAGGGGACGAACATGTGCTCCAGCTTCACCTGGGAGATCACCACCAGACAGAAGGTGATGGAGACGGCGGAGAACGTGGTACCGATGACGGCCGCTTCCCGCTGGGTGTAAAACTTGCCTTCATACTGCTTGCTGGTCAGCAGGATCCCGACGCTGCCATCACCGAGCCAGGAGGCGAAACAGTCCACCGCAGAACGACCCGGCAGACGGAACACCGGACGCATGATGCGGGTCATCATGGTACCGACAAACTCCAGCAGACCAAAATCCAGCAGCAAGGGCAGCAGCAGGCCCGCAAAGATGAAGACGGAGAACAGTACCGGCAACAGATCATGCAGCACCAGGCCGCCGGTCGCCCCTGAGCGCAGCACCTCGGGACCGGCTTCAAAGAAGGTCAACAGCACGAAGACCCCGCCCAGCACCCGCACGCACGCCCAGAAGGGGGAGACGTTGAACAGGCTGTTGAGGAAGGGGCGTTTTACCAGGATCGCCGGTTTGAACAGCCAGGCGATCAGGGTCATCAGCATGGTGGTGGTGATGATGGCGCTGACCATGGCCACCAGATGATCGGCAAACACCGTTTGAACCAGCTTCGCCAGCACGGCGACGGGAATGGTGACATTGCCGTCATAGATGACCGGGGTCATGAACAGCAGGATCCCGATCAGTGACGGGATCAAAAACATCAGCACGTTGCGGCGAGTACGGATTGCCGGTGCTTCCAGGGTCTTTTCCAACATATAAACAGCCTTAAATGTGACTTTTCCTTCAGCCGGGCCGCCTGCATACTCATGCCCTCGCCCGGAAAACGGGCGCAAGAATAACCCAAAAAACTGCACAAACAAGCCGTTAATTGATCATTTCAAGCATAAATATTTTATCAGGCGAACCATCCATAAGAACAAACCAAAACAGTCATGCATATCGATTCAATTTGAATGGTTAGCATAATGTTTCATACAGGTTACATTCAGGTGCGCAGTATAATCCGCAGCCACTGTCAGGCAATAAGAGACATGAAAAATATATCTATAGGGTGATCCCGTCGATCGTCCCATAAAAAAACCGGAGCCTGTCTGGCTCCGGTCTTGTCACGAACATGATGCTCAATCGCGAACGTAAATGACTTCGACGCCGTCGTCGTCCTCATCGTCCCAGTCGTCATCGTCCAGGCCATCATCGAAGGCCTTGGACGCGGCCAGGGCATCGGCTTCCGCCTTGGCAAGCTGGTTCTTGTGATAGTCGTCCCACTTGAACTCCACCTTCTCGATGGCGTCTCTGGCATCTTCCGCCAGCTGACGGGGCATGGTGTCCAGCAGATCCAGGATGTCGTAGCACACCTTCTTGGTGCCTTCCTTGCTGATGGCGGTGATGGCGTAGACCGGACCTTCGTGGTTGAGGGCTGCCTTGACTCTGTCCATCACTTCCTGAGCCTCTTCTTCCAGGATCAGGTCCATCTTGTTGAACACCAGCCAGCGCGGCTTGCCCGCAAGCTCGGGGCTGTATTTTTCCAGCTCCCGGACGATGGTCACGGCGTTCTCGGCAGGATCGGAGCCATCCACCGGGCAGATGTCCACCAGGTGGATCAGGACGCGGCAACGCTCCAGGTGCTTGAGGAAGCGGATACCCAGGCCTGCTCCCTCGGCAGCCCCTTCGATGAGGCCGGGAATGTCGGCAATGACGAAGGAGCGGGAGTTTTCACCGCGTACCACACCCAGGTTCGGTACCAGGGTGGTGAAGGGGTAGTCTGCCACTTTCGGACGGGCCGCAGAAACGGCGCGAATGAAGGTGGACTTGCCTGCGTTGGGCAGACCCAGCATGCCGACATCCGCCAGCAGCAGCAGCTCCAGCCTCAGGGTACGCACTTCACCCGGGGTGCCGTTGCTCTTCTGGCGCGGCGCCCGGTTGACCGAGCTCTTGAAGCGGGTGTTGCCAAGGCCGTGGAAGCCGCCCTTGGCAACCAGCAGCTTCTGATCGTGACTGGTCAAATCCCCCAGCAGTTCGCCGGTGTCTTCATCGGTGGCGCGGGTGCCGACCGGTACTCGCAGGATCTTGTCCTTGCCGCGACGACCGGTACAGTTGGCACTCTGGCCGTTCTCGCCACGCTCGGCGGCGTGGAAGCGCTCGAAACGGTAGTCGATCAGGGTGTTCAGGTTTTCATCGGCCACCAGATACACGTCGCCACCATCACCGCCGTCACCGCCGTCCGGGCCGCCGTTCGGGATGTACTTCTCGCGGCGGAAGCTCACACAACCGTTACCACCGTCACCGGCATCGACTCGAATCTGGACTTCATCAACAAACTTCATAGGTAACCGTCACCTTAATTCGAAAAACCGATACGCAATTATAGTGATACGGGCCCCTTCGGGCGAGGCGCATCTGGCCGATGAGGGCGCTCATCCGCGTGCCGTTTTTTCGTCAAACTCATCAGAAAAACAAAAGCCCCGCCAGGTTGGCGGGGCTTCGGATCCTTGCGGTCCGTAATTACTCAGCAACGATGCTGACGTACTTACGATTCTGCGGACCTTTAACTTCGAACTGCACTTTACCGTTCGCGGTAGCGAACAGAGTGTGGTCCTTGCCCAGACCAACGTTCTCACCAGCGTGGAACTTGGTGCCGCGCTGACGAACGATGATGCTGCCAGCCAGAACTGTTTCGCCGCCGAAACGCTTCACGCCCAGGCGTTTAGCTTCAGAATCGCGACCGTTGCGGGATGAACCGCCAGCTTTTTTGTGTGCCATCTATCGGACTCCTCTAATTAAGCGCTGATGCCAGTGATTTTGACTTCAGTGAACCACTGACGGTGGCCCGCTTGCTTACGGTGGTGCTTACGACGACGGAACTTGACGATAGTCACTTTCTCGCCACGGCCGTGAGCCACAACTTCAGCCACAACCTTGCCACCTTCAACGAAAGGAGCACCTACTTTGAAAGTGTCGCCTGCAGCAACCATCAGCACTTCGTTGAAGTCGATGGTAGCGCCAGTCTCAACGTTCAGCTTTTCCAGACGAACGATTTGACCTTCGGCCACACGGTGTTGTTTTCCGCCGCTTTGGAATACCGCGTACATTTGATTAACTCCGTAAAGGCGTGTCTTTTGCTCAAGGCCAGACACGCACAAAAACCTATAACAATGGGCGGGCATTCTACGCAGAACGATTTGCCGAGGCAAGGCCAATTTAGCAAAAAGTTTATTTTGTGCGCATATCTGCCCCCGTGAATAAACGCCTAACTGTAACCCATTGTGAAATCGTGTAGAATCCCCGCCATTGCTAAAAACGCAGTAAATGCTGCCGTCACGTTACGAGACTTATGGACCAACAGACTATCCGTGCGCTCTGTGCCGCCGACATGACGGCGGTCAATGAACTGATCCTGGCGAGACTCCAGTCCGATGTCAGCCTGATCAACCAGCTGGGTTTCTATATTGTCAGTGCAGGCGGAAAACGGATGCGCCCCATGCTGACCGTGATGGCCGCACGCGCACTGGGCTATGAGGGTGAAGATCACCTGAAACTGGCCGCCATCATCGAATTCATTCACACCTCCACCCTGCTGCACGACGACGTGGTCGACGAATCCGACCTGCGCCGCGGCCGAGAAACCGCCAACGCCCTGTTTGGCAACGCCGCCAGCGTTCTGGTGGGTGACTACCTCTACAGCCGCTCCTTCCAGATGATGAGCGAACTCTCCAACCTGAAGGTGATGGAGATCCTCTCCGATGCCACCAACACCATCGCCGAAGGGGAAGTGCTGCAGCTGATGAACTGCAACGATCCGGATACCACGGAAGAGAGCTACATGACGGTCATCTACTGCAAGACCGCCAAGCTGTTTGAAGCCGCGACCCGACTCGCCGCCGTGCTGACCCATCAGCCCGAGCCCGTCGAGCAGGCCATGACCGACTACGGCAAGTACCTGGGTACCGCGTTCCAGATCATCGACGACGTGATGGACTACTGCTCCCAGAGCGAGGAGATGGGCAAGAACGTGGGTGACGATCTGGCCGAAGGCAAGCCGACCCTGCCGCTGTTGCGCGCCATGGAAGTGGGTACCCCGGAAGAGCGTCAACTGGTGCGCGATGCCATCGAGCACCGCAACGGTATGGATCACCTGGAGCGTATTCTGGGCATCCTGGATCGCACCGGAGCTCTCGAATACTCCCGCCAGCGAGCTCGGGAAGAGGCTGACAAGGCCATCGACGCCCTCGCCATCCTGCCTGACTCCCGGCACAAGCAAGCGCTGGAGACCCTGGCCCACATGGCGGTGCAGCGCAGCGCCTGATGCCAGCCGGCCGACAATAAAAAAGAGGCCCTCTGGCCTCTTTTTTATTGTCTGAATTCGCCGTGCCACTGTCGTATCAACACAGGCTCTAACGGGCCAACGCCCACAAGATGACACCACCTGCCACCACCAGACAGCCGCCGATGCGGCGCAGCTGTTCCGGCGGCAACTCCCCGAGCAGGCGCAGCATCTGCTGCCATGCCCTGGGAGCGAGCAAGGGCCCCAATCCTTCGAAGAGCAGCAGCAACCCCAGCCCCATCAACATGGATGTCAGCATCACCTCTCCCTATCCCTGTTCCCCTGCCGGTCTGTGGCCGGCAAACAAAAGGGCCTGAATCATCAGGCCCTTGGGTCATATCAACACATGTTTACTGCTTGTTGCCGTGCGGCGACTTGAGGTAGCGGAAGAACTCGCTGTCCGGTTTCAGGACCATGAGGTCGTTGCCACCGGCGAAGCTCTTGCGATAGGCCTCCATGCTGCGCACGAAACTGAAGAACTCCGGGTCCTTCTTGTAGCTGTCGGCATAGATCCTGGCGGCTTCGGCATCCCCTTCACCACGCAGTTGACGGGCATTACTCTCGGCGTCGGCGATCATCACGGTCACCTTGCGGTCGATGTCGGCACGCAGGATCTCGGCCTGCTCGCGGCCCTGTGAACGGTGTTCACGGGCAACCGCGGTCCGCTCGGCACGCATCCGCTGATAGATGGAACTGGAAACTTCCACCGGCAGGTTGATCTGCTTGATGCGTACATCCACCACCTTGATGCCGAGCTCGGAGGAGCGCGCCATCTTCATCAGGGCATCTTCCATCACGGTACTGCGCTCGCCGGAGACGATGTCCTTGATGGTGCGGTTACCGATCTCGGAACGCAGGCCGTTGTTGATCTTGCGCTTGAGCAGGTCTTCAGCCTGGATCTTGTTGCCACCACCGGTCGCCAGGTAGTACTTGGAGAAGTCCTCGATCTTCCACTTCACGTAGGAGTCGATGATGAGATCCTTCTTCTCGGACGTAACGAAGCGATCCGCCTGGCCTTCCAGGGTCTGGATGCGGGCATCCATCTTGCGTACCTGGTCGATGAGCGGCACCTTGAAGTGCAGACCCGGCTCGTACAGGCGCGGTTCACCGGAGTCGACCCGTTTCACCTTGCCAAACTGCACCACGATCCCCTTCTGTCCTTCATCGACGATGAAGATGGAAGAGAAGCAGACCATGGCGGCCACAGCGATGACACCAATAGCTAGCTTTTTCATCTATCAGTTTCTCCCTGTGCTGAAACGATCACCGCCACGCAGCGGGGTCGGAGTGGAGTTGGCCCCTTCGTTGGACGGCTGGGCCGCCTCGACTGCCGGGGTGCCCGCAGGACGTGCCGGTTGCACGGCATTCGCCTTGCCAGAGAGCTTGTCGAGCGGCAGATAGATCATGCTGTTGTTGCCAGCCGGCATGTCGACCACCACCTTGTTGGCCTGCTGATAGAGCTCTTCCATGGTTTCCAGGTAGATACGATCACGGGTCAGCTCGGGCGCGGCCTGATACTGGGGCAGTAGCTCGTTGAAGCGAGCGACTTCACCCTTGGCCTTCAACACGATCTGGGACTTGTAGGCTTCGGCCTCCTGCTCCAGACGTTTGACCTGGCCACGAGCCTTGGGCTCCACTTCACGGGCATAGGCTTCCGCTTCACGGATAAAACGCTGCTCATCTTCCTGGGCGGAGATGGCGTCATCAAACGCATCCTTCACCTCTTCCGGCGGACGCGCCGGCAGGAAGTTGACGTCCACGATCTGCAGACCCATCTGATAGGGCTCGATGATGCTGTCGATCACCTGCCAGGTTTCCTGACGCACCTTCTCACGACCCGTGGTCAGCACATCGTCCATCCGGGTGTGACCCACCACGTAGCGCAGGGCGCTGTCGGTGGCCTGGCTCAGGCTCTCGTCGGCGTTGGTCACGCTGAACAGGTACTGCTCGGGATCGACCACGCGATACTGCACGTCCATCTCGACCCGTACCACGTTCTCATCCTGGGTCAGCATGAAACCGGACGCCGGCAGGGAACGGACAGACTCCACGTCCACCGGGATCACCCGGTCGATGAAGGTCGGTTTCCAGCGCAGGCCGGGATCCACGTTGTGGGAGTATTCGCCAAAGCGCAGCACCACGCCTCGCTCGGCTTCGCGAATGGTGTAGAAGCCGCTGACGACCCACACCACCACGGCCACCACCAAGGCGATGGAGAGGCCGAACTTGCCGACGTCACCACCACCGGATTTGCCACCACCGAGCAGACCGCCAAAACGACGGCTCACCTTGCGAAGCATCTCGTCCAGATCAGGGGGGCCCTGATTCTTGCCGTTGTTCCCCCAGGGGTCACGGTCTTTGCCATTGTTACCAGGCTCATTCCAAGCCATCAGCGTCTCCATTAATACATGCGGATGGATATCATCTCTATCGGGCCACAGAGGAGCGATGAAGTCAGCAAACCAGTTATGTTCATCGACCCATCAATGCCTGATAAAGCGTTGTAAACTCTCACCTTCTTGTTTCATGAGGCGGTTCCAGTCAGCCAGTTGCAGGCGAACTTCCAGCACAAAGTCCCCCTCCTCGCTGAAACCTTCCTGCTCGATACCTTTCAGCCGATAGAGCGCACTGCGCAGTCTGGCGGCGGAAGGGGGCAGTTGCAGGGTGTGATGCACCATGGAGCCGGCCAGCAGTTCGGTCAGTGCCTGGAACAGGTATTCACTGCCCTCGCCAGTCTGGGCCGACAACCAGACTCGCACCGGTCGTCCAGCCTCATCCCGTTCAAGACCAGCCGGACGATCCCCCAGCTTGTCGATCTTGTTGCAGATCATCAGTTGGGGACGGTCATCCGCCTCGATCTCGGCCAGCACACGCTGGACCGACTCGATATTCTCCTGCATCTGTTCATCGGCACAGTCCACCACGTGCAGCAGCAGGTCCGCTTCGCGAGTCTCCTGCAGGGTCGCCTTGAAGGCCGCGACCAGATCATGGGGCAAGTGCCGAATAAATCCAACTGTATCCGCCAGGATCACATCACCCACATCCTGGATCACCAATTTGCGCAGGGTGGGGTCCAGGGTTGCGAACAATTGGTCGGCAGCATACACGCTGGCATCTGTAAGTTGGTTGAACAAAGTGGATTTTCCGGCGTTGGTATACCCCACCAGAGAAACGGTCGGCACTTCGTTGCGGTTGCGGGCACGGCGCCCCTGCTCCCGCTGCTTGGCCACCTTGTCGAGGCGGCGCAAAATGGCCTTGATGCGCTCACGCAGCAGGCGTCGGTCGGTTTCAAGCTGGGTTTCACCCGGGCCGCGCAGACCGATCCCCCCCTTTTGTCGCTCAAGGTGGGTCCAGCCTCGCACCAGACGAGTGGAAAGATGGCGCAACTGGGCCAGTTCGACCTGCAACTTGCCTTCGTGAGTGCGGGCGCGCTGGGCGAAGATATCGAGGATAAGGCCTGTTCTGTCCACGACCCGGCACTGGAACAGACGCTCCAGGTTGCGCTCCTGGGCGGGGGTCAGGGCATGGTTGAAGATGACCACGTCGGCGTCCAGCATCTGGACCTGGGACGCGATCTCTTCCGCCTTGCCGCTGCCGACAAAAAATTTGGCGCTGGGTGCGCTGCGACTGGTGGTGATCACCCCCAGTGCATTGACCCCGGCCGAGCTCACCAGCATCTTGAGCTCGTCCAGATCCTCCCGCTCGCCCTCATCGCTGAAGTTGACATGTACCAGAACGGCCTGTTCACCAGCTTCGTAACGGTCAAACAAGCGCTTGCTCCTTGACAGGTATCATGATGGATCTGAGTTGGCGAGTGGACTCGCCGCAGGATATCACGCCTCGGCTTCACCCTGCTCTTCACCGGCGGCGCCCGGGGCGTGCTGGTGATGGTTGACGGCACGGGCCGGCACCACGGTGGAAATGGCGTGCTTGTAGACCATCTGGCTCACGGTGTTCTTCAGCAGAATGACAAACTGGTCAAACGATTCGATCTGACCCTGCAGTTTGATGCCGTTCACCAAATAGATAGAAACAGGAATACGCTCACGGCGCAGCGCATTCAAAAACGGGTCTTGGAGAGATTGCCCCTTAGCCATCTTTCTTTTCCTTATAGTTTGTTGTTTTTAAACACCGGATATTCAATATAACAACCTGATTATACAGGAGTGTCAAGCCGGACCAGCTTGGGCGACGACCCTGGCCAGATTGCCAGACTCACCAGATTCCAACCAGGCCACATCAGGCCAACCGCGCAACCAGGTCATCTGACGCTTGGCCAACTGGCGGGTGGCAACAATGCCGCGATAACGCATCTCATCATACTCCACTTCCCCCGCCAGGTAGTCCCACATTTGGCGGTATCCCACGCAGCGAATGGAGGGAAGATCCGGGGTGAGATCCCCCCGCTCGTAAAGCGCCCTGACCTCCTGCTCGAAGCCGCTGCCCAGCATCTTGTCAAACCGCTGTTCGATGCGCTGGTGCAGCACGGCCCGATCCCTCGGCGCGATGGCAAACTGCAGCGCCCGGTAGGGCAGCCCCTCTCCCTGTACCTGGGTCAGCTCGGTGAGGGTCTTGCCGCTGATGCGGTAAACCTCGAGCGCCCGGCACAGGCGCTGGGGATCGTTGGGGTGGATGCGGGCACCGGCCACCGGGTCGATGCGCACCAGTTCGTCATGGAGCGCCTGCCAGCCGAGGCGGGCAGCCTCTTCCTCGATGCCGGCCCGCACGGCGGGATCGGCGGAAGGCAGCGGAGAAAGCCCCTCCAGCAGCGCCTTGAAATAGAGCATGGTACCGCCCACCAGCAGCGGAATGCGGCCACGGTCGGCGATCTCTTTCATCTCCCGCAGGGCATCCTTGCAAAAATCCGCCGCCGAATAGCTCATGGCGGGATCCAGGATGTCGATGAGCCGATGCGGGGCCTGCGCCAGCTCGGCTGGCGTCGGCTTGGCGGTGCCTATGTCCATGCCGCGATAGATGAGCGCGGAGTCCACGCTGATGATGTCGCAGGGCAGGGCCTGGCACAGTTCAATGGCGAGATCCGTCTTGCCGGAGGCCGTCGGCCCCATCAGAAAAATTGCAGTCGGCAAGTCAGCCACGTTAAACACTCCCTTCGGCCGCCACTTCACGGGCGAGCCGGCATAAAACTGGTCATATGGATGCAACAGACGACGAGACGCCGTCAGTTGCCATCGGCAAACTCGGCCAGCACGTTCGCCAGCGGCAACGGGCGCACCATGCGAACGTCTGCCAGTTGGTCACTGAAATCGGCAACAAGTTCCGTCAACAACCGGGTGGCAGTGGCAAAATCGTATATTTTTTCGGCACTTATGCCTTGTTCCACCAACCACTGGCATAGTACTCCAGCCTGCGCGTCGGCATCACTGTCAGATCCGCTCTCGACCAATTGCAACAATTCGGGTAAGAGGCGGGCCAGATCGGTCTGGCGCAGCAGGGCGGGCACCCGAGTCAGGATCATGGTGTCGCGTCCCCCGCTTTTCAACTCCAGCCCCATGCGTTTGAGCAGACGTTCCCGCTCCTCCACCAGGGCGACCAGGTTTTTCGGCAGCTTGAAGGAGACCGGCAGCAACAGAGGCTGGGCCGCCAGCCCCTGGCCCCAGGCATCCAGCAGCCAGTGGCGCAGCAACAGACGCTCGGCGCGCACCAGGGAGAGCAGCGCCAGTTGCCCCTGACGCTCCATCAGCAGATAGGCCTGCTCGACCAGGCTCAGGGCGCGCCACTCCCCCGTTCGGGCTGGCGTCTCGACGGCACCGCTCTCGGCTCCGGGCCGGGATGCCGGCGTCGCCACCTCGGGCAGGGTGGTGAGCAAGGCGCCCATGCCTCGCATCGCGGCCCGGCTCGGGGGTTCGGGAGGCTGGTAGTGTCCTCCCCTGCCACCACCGCCTTCCCGCACGCCGTCGCCATCTCGTGCAGGGGCAGGAGCCCGATAGCCGTGTTCGGCACCGTACCACTCGGTGCGCGGCGCCTGACCCGGATAGGTGATCTCCGGGCTGCCCGGCAGCTCGACCTGGGTCTCGGCCAGGGGTGCATCGGTGGCGCTCCCTGCTCCGTCGTGGCGCAAGGCGGTAAACAGCGCCTGGAAGATGAAGTCGTGGATGAGACGCGCCTGATGGAAACGCACTTCGTGCTTGGCCGGATGGACGTTGACATCTACCTGGCGGGGATCCAGCTCGATATAAAGCACATAGGCCGCGAAGCGATCGGCGGGCAGCAGCTCGTCATAGGCCTGGCGAATGGCGTGATTGATGAGCTTGTCCCGCATCATGCGGCCATTGACATAGGTGTATTGCAGGTCGTTCTGCGGCCTGGCTCCTGCCGGGGTGGCCAGCCAGCCCCACAACCGCACGTCGCTGTGTTCGCTCGATACCGCCAGGGCATGGTGCATGAAGGGGGAACCGCAGACGGCGGCGAGGCGGCGCTCCTGCTCCGCCACCGTGTTGGCCGCCTTGTACTGGCGCACCACCTTGCCGTTGTGGCGCAGGATCAGGGTAGCGTCGAAGCGGGAGAGCGCGATGCGGCGCACCAGTTCGTCGATGTGGGCAAATTCGGTCTTTTCGCTGCGCATGAACTTGCGCCGCGCCGGGGTGTTGAAGAAGAGATCCACCACCTCCACCGTGGTGCCCACCGGGTGGGCTGCCGGCTTGACGGTGACGCTCATCTCGCGCCCTTCCGCCTGGGCCTGCCAGGCCTCGCTCTGCTCTGCCGTACGGGAGGTGAAGGTGAGGCGGGAGACGGAGCTGATGGAGGCGAGCGCCTCCCCGCGAAAGCCCAGGCTGTTGATCCCTTCCAGATCGTCCAGGGTCGCCACCTTGGAGGTGGCGTGGCGCGACAGCGCCAGCACCAGCTCATCCCTGGCGACACCGCAGCCGTTGTCACGAATGCGGATAAGCTTGGCGCCTCCCTTGTCGATGTCGATCTCGACCCGGTCAGCCCCCGCATCCAGGCTGTTTTCCACCAGTTCCTTCACCACGGAGGAGGGCCGCTCCACGACCTCACCGGCAGCAATCTGGTTGGCCAGAATCGGCGGCAATATACGGATTGGCATCGCTTGCTCCTGCAGATGAAAAAGGGGAAGAGGTGGACCTGGCGCCATCAACGCTCACCGCCCCTCCCTGCCATCGGCAGAGAAGAGCGGCGTTCTTCAGCCCGCGCTATTTTCGCGGAATATAGAGCACCTGCCCTATCTGGATGTCCCGTGACTTGAGCTTGTTGATCTCCACCAGTCGCGCCTGACTCACCCCGTGTTTCTCGGCGAGACGGGAAAGACTCTGACCACGGGTCACCACGTGGCGGATCATGTTGGACTTGTCGTTGCTCTGCACGCTGGCTACCGGCGCACTCGGCTCCTGGGCTGCGACCTTGTAAGGTTTGATCACGCCGGCACCGGAGGCGCTGCCGACACTGCTGACCGGGGCTCCGCCCTCACCGACGCGATAGGGCTCGCTCGCCGGCATCCGGTTGGTTACGACCTGCTGCGTTGGCTGGGCAGCCGGCTTGCTGACAGCGACCGGCTTGCTGGCAGGCGCCTGACGCGGCGGGGCAGCAACCTGGCCCTTGCCGGTGAGCATGGGCCCCTTGGTCGGATGACTGCGGTAATAGTTGCGGATCCCCTCGAAGATGGCCCGGGCCAGCTGATCCTGATAGCTGGCGGTGGCCAGCAGCTTCTCCTCGGCGTGGTTCGAGATAAAGCCCGTCTCCACCAGTACCGAGGGGATGTCCGGCGCCTTCAGCACCGCCAGACTCGCATGTTCCGGCGCCTTCTTGTGCAATCTGGCCACCCGGCCGAGCGAGCGCAGGATCTGGCGGCTGACGTCATAGCCCTCGGCCCTGGACTTGTCCATGGAGAGATCCAGGAAGGTCTGCGCCAGATAGGGGTTGGGATCGGATTCGGCCAATACCTTGCCAACGCCCCCCAGCAGCTCCCCCTGTTTCTCCTGCTTCTCGAGCCAGCTACCCATCTCGCGGTTGGCGCGATTGGTCGACAGCACCCAGACGGAGGCGCCGCGAGGAGTCGAGTTGTGGAAGCTGTCGGCATGCACCGACACCAGCAGGTCGGCCTTGGCCTTGCGGGCGATTTCGGAGCGTTTGTTGAGATCGACGAAGTAGTCGCCACGGCGGGTCAGCACGGCTCGCATGCCGGGCTCCCGGTCGATGAGGGCCGCCAGCTTCTGGGAGACCGCCAGGGTCACCCGTTTCTCGTAGGTGCGGCGCGGGCCGATGGAGCCCGGGTCTTCCCCACCGTGACCAGGATCGATGGCGATGACGATGGCCTTGCCGTGTCCCCCGACGGGAGCGGGCTGCGCCGCAGCGCTCCCCTTCTCTTCATAGGGAAGATCGATCACCAGACGGTGGCCATAGGGGCCTGCCGGCGCCAGCGGGAAGACCACCGGCTTGATGGCAGAGCCGAGATCCAGCACCAGTCGCAGGCCGCCCTTCTCCAGCGGCGTGCTCTCGCGGATCTTGCGCACCAGCTCGCTCTTGTTCTCGATGCGGGCCAGGTTGGTGGCGTTGCTCGCCCCTTTCAGGTCGATGACCAGACGGTTCGGACCGGTCAGGGTGAAGTAGTTGAAATTGGGGGCGCTGCTCATGTCGAGCACCACCCGGGTGTTGTCCGGTGATGGCCACACCCGCACACTCTTGAGCTGATTGGCCCAGGTGGGCAATGCCATCAGGGAGAGAACAAAAACAAGGATCACGCGCACTGAGATGACAACCGTTCCAGAATGGCTTCGCCGATAGCAGTGCGAGCATCAATCTGCACCTCGCGCTGCTCGTTTGCATAACTCAGGGAGATCTCGAGATCCGGGGCTGGCAGCCAGCCGTCACCCTTCTCTGGCCACTCCACCAGGCAGAGGGTATCGGCGGCGAAATAGTCGCGAATGCCCATGAACTCCAGCTCTTCCGGGTCGGCCAGTCGATAGAGATCGAAGTGATAGACCTGCCACTGGGTAAGCTCATAGGGCTCCACCAGGGTATAGGTCGGACTCTTGACCTTGCCCTCATGACCCAGTCCCTGCACCCAGCCTCGGGTCAGGGTGGTTTTGCCGGCCCCGAGGGCACCGTGCAGAAATACCGTGGTGGCCTGTTGGCACGCCTTTGCCAGACGGCCACCCAGCGCCACTGTTGCTGCCTCGTCCGGCAGTGTCATCATCAAGGTTTTTGCCATGTTCTTCTTGTTACTTGTTACTGTGTCGGATTGACCAGACGACGGATCCAGGGCAGCAGATCCGATGCCAGCATGCCCCTCTCACCCTCGGCAGCGGCCAGATCGGCGGCCTCTGCGTGGATCACGGCCCCGAGTCGGGTGGCCATGCCCGCAGACCAGCCCTGAGCCAGAAGGGCGGCGATTATACCAGACAAGAGGTCACCCATGCCGCCACTGGCCATGCCGGGGTTGCCCTCGTCGCACAGGGAAATGCGCCTGCCGTCGCAGATGAGCGACCCCGCCCCCTTGAGCAACACCACACCACCGTAGCGCTGTTGCAGTCGCGAGACGGCCGCAAACCTGTCCCCCTCGACCTCGGCGATGGAGCAACCCAGCAGGCGAGCCGCCTCCCCGGGGTGGGGCGTGAGCACCCAATTATCCTGATGACGGGGGGCCTGCGCCAGCCAATTCAATCCATCGGCGTCCAATACCAGTGGCACGGCGGCTCCGATGCCCTGTTCGAACCGGGCCCGGCCCCACCCATCCTGACCGAGCCCGGGGCCCAGTACCTGCACCGATGCCCACCCTTCATCCATGTCCGCCGGGCATCCCATCAGCTCGGGTTGAACCAGGCTGGCCGCCGGGCAATCCGGGTGCTGGCGCAGGCGTACCAATCCCGCCCCCGCCCGCAGGCAGGCCTGACCCGCCAGCAGAATGGCCCCCTGCATGCCGAGGTTCCCCCCCGTCAGCAGTACCTTGCCGCTGTGTCCCTTGTGAGCCGAGCGCCTGCGCGGGGTCAGCAACCCCTTGAGGCTGGGATAATCGATCCGCTCGGCAGCGGGAACCCGTTCCTCCCCCGGCGTCACTCCCAGGGGATCCCGGTCGAGGTGGCCGACTCCGTCCACCCCGTCGGCGGTGAGCATGCCCTGCTTGATGCCGATGAAAGTGAGGGTGCGGGTGGCACGCACCAGTGCGCCCATGGCGCGGCCGGTGTCGGCATTGAGACCGGAGGGGAGATCCACCGCCAGCACGGGCGCGTTCAAGCCATTGATTGTTGCGACGATCTTTGTCATTGACGAGGAGAGGGGAAGCTGGACGCCGGTACCGAGCAGTGCGTCTATGACCAGATCCGGCGGCGGCAGCGTGGCGGGCAGCAGATCCTCGGCCATGGTCACGCTCCCCCCCGATGCGAGCCACTCTTCGGCAGCCCGCCTGGCATCTCCCCTCAGCAGGCCGGGAGCCCGGGCGGCAATCACCAGAGGTTCGAGGCCGATGCGCCGGGCAAGGCGGGCCAGCACGTAGCCATCCCCACCGTTGTTGCCAGGGCCGACGAAGATCCACCACTGGCGGCTGTCGGGCCAGTGGTGACAGGCATAGTTGCACAGCGCATTCCCGGCCCGCTCCATCAGCACATAGAGGGGCAACCCCTCCTGCTCGGCCCAGCGCCGTTCCATGCTGCGGATCTGCTCGGCCCGCCACAGGGGTTGTGCTAGACTCTCCCACTCATTTTTGCGGATAGCGTCCCCGAACACCTCTACCATGACGGCCCCCACGTTTCATCATCCCATGACCCGGCAACTGGCACGCCATATTGCCGCCCTGCGCCTGCCACACTCCTACAGGCAGAGGGGGGATGCTGCATGACGGCTGCCGAACTTGCGCAACTGGCCCACGATATCAAGCTCTGGGCAAGGGAGCTAGGATTTGACCAGGTCGGCATCGCCGACACCGACCTCACCCTGGAAGAGCCAAGGTTGCAGGCCTGGCTGGATGCCGGTTATCACGGGACCATGGACTACATGGCGCGCCACGGCATGATGAGGGCCCGCCCCCACGAGCTGTTGCCGGGCACCTTGCGGGTCATCTCGGTGCGGATGAACTACCTCCCGTTCGAGGCGGGCTTTGCCGCTACCCTGCGCAATCCCACCCTCGGCTACATCAGCCGCTATGCCCTCGGCCGCGACTACCACAAGGTGCTGCGCAACCGGCTCAAACAGTTGGGGGAGCGCATCGAGCTGCGGTGCGAAACCCTGTTGCAGGCGGCGGGACAAACCCTGGGCGAGTGGCGCCCCTTCGTCGACTCGGCCCCTATTCTGGAAAGGCCGCTAGCGGCCAAGGCGGGCCTTGGCTGGGTGGGCAAGCACTCGCTGCTGATCAACGAGTCCGCCGGCTCCTTCTTCTTTCTGGGAGAATTGCTCATCGCCCTGCCGCTGCCCGTGGATACCCCGGTGGAGAAGGAGCTGTGTGGCAAGTGCGTGGCCTGCATCAATATCTGCCCCACCGGTGCCATCATCGCCCCCTATGTGGTAGACGGACGGCGCTGCATCTCCTATCTCACCATCGAGAACGACGGCCCCATTCCCGAGGAGTTCAGGCCGCTCATGGGCAATCGCATCTATGGCTGTGACGACTGCCAGCTCATCTGCCCCTGGAACCGCTATGTCAATGCCAGCCCGGAGCCCGACTTCAGCCCGCGCCCCAATCTGCACCGCCCGCCCCTCTTGACCTTGTGGGGCTGGAGCGAGGCCGAGTTTCTCAAGCACACGGAAGGCAGCCCCATCCGCCGCATCGGCTATCAGCGCTGGCGCCGCAACCTGGCGGTGGCCCTTGGCAACGGACCGGCCAGCAGCGAGGTCCTGGCCGCCCTGCAACAGGCGCTGCCTGAGGCGGCGCCCATGGTGGCCGAGCATATCGAGTGGGCGCTGGCGACCCTGGCCAGGCGTCAGCAGGAAGAGAATAAAAAGACGCGATTGCTGATCCGCTGCATCGAAAAAGGTCTGCCGGATCACGCATAAGTGATCTGGCACTTGCCGGATCGCAGCCATTTTTTCATGCTCTGCCGACCATTGAACATCGGCACAATAAAAGGAAGATTCTGATGCAGATGCTGGGAGTAGATATTGGGGGGTCCGGGATCAAGGGCTGCCTGGTCGACACCGAAACCGGGGAGCTGATTGGCGAACGCCACCGCATCGCCACACCGCAACCGGCAACCCCGGCCGCCGTGGCACACACCCTCAAGGCGCTGGTCGAGCACTTCCAATGGAAGGGGCCCGTGGGGTGCGGTTTTCCCGCCACCATCCACAACGGCATCGCCAAGAATGCCTCCAACATCGACAAGAGCTGGATTGAGACCGATGCCGCCCACCTGTTTGCCGATGTGACCGGCCTGCCCTGCCATGTCCTGAACGACGCCGATGCGGCCGGTCTGGCGGAGATGCGCTTTGGCACCGGGCAGGATCGCCAGGGGGTCATCATTCTCATCACCGTCGGCACCGGCATCGGTACCGCCGTCTTCGTCAATGGCCAGTTGCTGCCCAATACCGAGCTGGGCCACCTGATGCTGGAAGGCATGGTGGCCGAACACTATTGCTCCGATGCGGTGCGCAAGCGCGAGGATCTCTCCTGGGGCCGCTGGGGCAAACGTTTCAACAAATACCTGGCTCGCCTGGAGTTTCTGTTCTCCCCCGACCTCTTCATCCTGGGGGGCGGCAGCGCCGCCAAGCTCGACAAGTTCATCGACAAGATTGAGACCCGGGCTCCCCTGGTGGCGGCCGCGAACCTCAACCAGGCCGGCATCATAGGCGCCGCCCTCTATGGCGCGGCCCGGCAAGGGGGCTGACCGCCAGCAACATCAGAAGACCCGGCCCGTGCCGGGTCTCTCTCATCCGGGCTCAGAGATCGTCGAGGCGATGAGCACCGTGTACCAGACGGGTCAGGCGGGATTGGGCCATGGAGGCCAGGGCTTTCAGCAGCGCCGCCGTGTCGGGCGTGGGGCACTCCCGGGCCAGACGTTCCAGCTCGCCGATGAGCCTCTCCTCCTGGCGTGACACCAGGGCCACTATCTCCGCGGGCTGGGTTGTGGCGGGCAGCGCCAGACGATCCCCCTCGGCCAGCAGATCCTCGCCAAACCCCTGATCCAGCCAGGTCTCCTTCACCGCGCTGCCCATCTGCTCGCGATAATCGTGCAGATGGGCCGCCGCGGCATCCTCCCGCCTTTGCAGATAGGCCAGCAACATTCTGCTGCGCTCAGCATCCACCCGGGGGATCTGGCGCCCGTAAATGTGCCCTTGCCGATGATGAAGCTCCTCGAGATAGAGCATCAGGTCCTTGATCTGTTGGAATCGCATCTCGCCTCCCTCCTGGCATCCACCTGCAGCCAGTATAGGGAGCTGGCATGTCGACACGGCCACGAACTGGTCATTTATTGTTCTGCATCAAGGAGATGGAAAAGAAAGCAGAAAAAGAGACAGCAGGAGGAAGGGGAAACCGGCAGCGATGCTGCCCGGACAACCGGGCACCTTGCCCGAAGGGAGGCATCAAATCGACGACATAAAAGATATTTACCAGCTTATATTCGGACTAAAGTCACCAAATCGGAATCTAATATTGATGCTGGTGGTGATACCTCCACACCATAGTCAAATGGCGGGAATCCTTATCCATTTTTTAGACGTCTAGACGTAAAAACATGCGTTGACACAGCCATCCGGACATCTTAGCATCATCCTCCATGATGACAGAGCTACCCAGTGAAACCTCTGCCCAATTTACCCGCCTGTAGCGCCCTGTGCTTTAAGGCTGTTAGCACGGAAGAATCCATGATTAAGTTGATCGGTCTCAACAAAGTCTACGGTAAAGGCAGTGATGCCGTGCACGCCCTGCGTGACGTGAGCCTGCATGTGCCCCAAGGCAAGATCTTCGGGGTGATCGGTGCCTCCGGTGCCGGCAAGAGTACCCTCATCCGCTGCGTCAACCTGCTGGAGCGCCCCACCGAGGGGCAGGTCATCGTCGATGGCCAGGACCTGGTCGCCCTGAGCGAGCGGGATCTGACTCAGGCTCGCCGCCAGATCGGCATGATCTTCCAGCACTTCAACCTGCTGGCCTCTCGCACCGTCTCCGCCAACATCGCCTTCCCGCTGGAGCTGGCGGGCTGGAGCAAGGACAAGATCCAGAGCCGGGTCAGCGAACTGCTGGCCCTGGTCGGGCTGGAAGCCCGTGCCCACGCCTATCCGTCCGAGCTCTCCGGCGGCCAGAAGCAGCGCGTCGCCATCGCCCGTGCCCTGGCACCGGCTCCCAAGGTCCTGCTGTGTGACGAGGCCACCTCGGCCCTCGACCCCCAGACCACCCGCTCGATCCTGACCCTGCTCAAGGAGATCAACGTCAAGCTGGGGCTCACCATACTGCTCATCACCCACGAGATGGACGTGGTGAAGGGGATCTGCGACGAAGTGGCCATCATCAGCGACGGCCGTCTGATCGAACAGGGGGAAGTGGCCTGGTTCTTCAGCAATGCCAAGACCCAGCTGGCCCGGGATTTCATCCACTCCACCATCCACCTGGAAGTGCCCCAGGAGTATCAGGATCGGATGAGTAGCAACCGGGTGCCCGGCAGCTATCCCCTGGTGAAGCTCGGCTTTACCGGGACCACGGTGGATTCACCGCTGATTTCCGAGGCGAGCCGCCGTTTCAACATCGACATCAGCATCCTGAGCGCAGACATCGAATACGCCGGTGGCGTCAAGTTCGGCTTCCTGCTGGCGGAACTGTTCGGGGACGAGGCCCAGTGCGAGGCCACCCAACAGTTCCTCATCGACAACCACATTCAGCTGGAGGTAATGGGTTATGTCCGAAGCAATGATTAATCTGCTGATTTCGGCTCTGGGCGACACCCTCATCATGGTGTTTGCCTCCGCCCTGTTCGGCTGCCTGCTCGGCCTGCCGCTCGGCGTGGCGCTGCACGTGACCAAGGCAGGGCAGATCCTGGCCAATCCGCTGCTCAACAAGGTCCTGGGCGTCATCGTCAACGTCGGTCGCTCGGTGCCCTTCATCATTCTGCTGGTCGCCATCATTCCGTTGACCCGCTTCATCGTCGGCACCAGCATCGGCACCATCGCCGCCATCGTGCCGCTGACCGTGGGCTGCATTCCCTTCATCGCCCGCCTGGTGGAAGGGGCCCTGATGGAGGTGCCTGACGGTCTGCTGGAAGCGGCCAAGGCCATGGGGGCCAAGCCCCTGCAAATCATCGCCAAGGTGCTGCTGCCCGAGGCCCTGCCGGGGATCCTCAACAGCGTCATCATCACCCTCGTCACCCTGGTGAACTACTCCGCCATGGCTGGTGCCATCGGAGGCGGTGGTCTCGGTGATGTGGGTATTCGCTACGGCTACCAGCGTTTCGATCCCACCGTCATGCTGGTCACCGTGGTCATTCTGGTGGTGCTGGTTCAACTCATCCAGAGCGCGGGTGAGCGCCTGGTCAAACAATGTGATCATCGTTAATCGTCGATTTCTGACAGGAGGTTTTTATGAAATTGGGCATCAAATCCGCAGCAGCTGCGCTGCTGGCAACCCTGGTACTGGTCGGCTGCGGCCAGAAAGAAGAGAACAAGACCCTGAAGGTGGGCGCCATCGCCGGTCCCGAGACCGAGCTGGTTGAGACCGCGGCCAAGGTGGCCAAGGAAAAATACGGCCTGACCGTCGAAGTGGTCACCTTCTCCGACTACGTCACCCCGAACGTGGCCCTGAACGACGGCAGCGTCGACGTCAACGCCTTCCAGCACAAGCCCTACCTGGATGCCCAGATCCGTGATCGCGGCTTCAAGCTGGTGCCGGTCGGCAACACCTTCGTCTACCCGATCGCCGGTTACTCCAAGAAGGTCAAGGCCCTGTCCGAGCTGAAAGACGGTGCCCAGATCGCGGTGCCGAACGATCCGACCAACCTGGGTCGTTCCCTGATCCTGCTGGAGAAGCAGGGCCTGCTGAAGCTGAAAGAGGGTGCCGGTCTGGAAGCGACCGTACTGGACATCGCCAGCAACCCGCGCAACTTCAAGATCGTCGAGCTGGAAGCCGCACAACTGCCGCGCTCCCTGGAAGACGTGGATCTGGCCATCATCAACAACACCTTCGCCGGTCAGATTGGTCTGACCCCGACCGAGAACGGCCTGTTTGTCGAAGACAAGGAGTCCCCCTACGTCAACCTGATCGTTGCTCGCGAGAACAACAAGGACGACGAGAAGGTCAAGGAGTTCGTCCAGTCCTTCCAGACCGACGAGGTCTTCAAGAAGGGAACCGAACTGTTCAAGGGCGGTCTGGTGAAAGGTTGGTAATCACTCACTCTGGAAAAAAGGCCACGTCAAGCGTGGCCTTTTTTTTTACCCCCGTTATGATAGCCGCAAGCACGGCAACACGAAAAACAGAACAACAATGAAGAAATGGTATCTGGCCTACTGCAAACCCAAGGAAGAGGCCCGCGCCCGCGCCCATCTGGCAGCCCAGGGCGTTGAATCCTATTACCCCATGGTCGAGATTGAAAAACTGCGGCGAGGCAAGCGCGTGCCCCAGCGCGAGCCCATGTTCCCCAACTATCTCTTCATCTACGTGGATCTGGAAGAGGTCACCCCGGTCACCCTGAAATCGACCCGGGGCATCAGTCGCATCATCCACTTCGGCAAGGAGTGGACCCCCGTCAGCAGCCAGCTGATCTACCGGCTCATGAGCCGGGACGACAGCGACGAGGCGCGCGCCAGCTATGCCCGTCTGCCGACCCAGGGAGACAAGGTACTTATCGAATCCGGCCCCCTCGCCGGGTTTGAAGCCATCTATCTGGAGCCGGATGGCGAAAAGCGGGCCATCCTGCTGGTCAACCTGCTCAACCAGGAGACCTGCAGCAGCTTCGAAAACCAGGCCTTCCGCCGCCTGGAGTGACCCGTCCTGTCGGCAGAAAGAGCCACAGGGCAGTACACAAGACACCATCCCCCTGATTCCGAACGGTCAGGACCGCACCTGCGACGTGCATCCTTCCACCACCAGGTTATCGGGCCGAAAAAAACGGGGCAGACCCAGAGGTCTGCCCCATTTTTCTCTCCCTTGCGTCAGGCATCCAGTTCGAAGCGGCTGATGGCCGATGTCAGTCTCCCGGTCTCCCGGGTCAGGCGGGCGGCGATCTGCTCCCCCTGCTGGCCATGCTCGCTGGACTGATGGCTGAGCCCGGCAATCTCCTCCACCGTGCCCACCACCTCCTGCGCCGCCCTTGACTGCTGCTCGGTGGCGGTGGCGATGGCGGCAAGCTGGCCGCTGAGATCCTGCACCAGCGTCGCCATCGACTCCAGGGTCTCGGTCACCGAGGCCACGGCGCCGCGCCCCTGCTCCACCAGCAGGGTGCCGCTGCCCACGGTATCCGCGGTCTCCCGGGTCTGCTGCTGGATGCTGGCAATGGTCTGGTTGATCTCCATGGTCGATGCGCTGGTGCGGCTGGCCAACTGCCTCACTTCATCGGCCACCACGGCAAATCCCCGTCCCTGCTCACCGGCCCGCGCCGCCTCGATGGCCGCATTGAGTGCCAGCAGATTGGTCTGCTCGGCGATAGTGGCGATCACTTCGGTGACCCTCCCCACCTGCTCGCTCTGGCTGCTGAGCTGCGTCATCGCCTGGTTTGCCTGGGCAATCATGGCACCAATCTGCGCCATGGTGGTCCCCATGCGGGCGAGGGCCTGCTCTCCCTCCCTTGCCTGTTGCTCGGTCTGGCGAGCCGCTCCCGCCGCGTCCGCAATGTTGCCCGCCACATCCCGGGTACTGACCGACATCTGCTCGATGGCGGCTGCCACCGCATCGAGCCGCTGATTCTGGCTCGCCAGATCATCCACGATGGCATTGGTGGTCTGGCCCACCTCGCGGCCAGCCCCTTCCACCTGACCGACCGCCCCCTGGATCTCCCCCACCAGCTCGCGCAGCTGTGCCGACATTCGGTTGATGGAGCCCGTGAGCCCTCCCAGCTCATCCTGACGAAGCACGGGCAAGGGGGTGACGGGGAGGCGGCCATCGGCCACCAGGCCCGCCCGTTTCACCAGGCTGGCGATGTCCCGGGTCAGGCGCCGGCTGAACAGCAGGGCCACCAGGGTACCCAGCAGGATGACGCTGGTGGTGGCCAGCAGCAGGGTGCGATGAATGGTCTGACTGGCGGCCGCCATCTCCCCCGCCATCTTGTCCACCTCGGCACGGGTATGGGTCACCTGGGTCGCCAGCTGATCCGCCAGCCGGGTCAGGGCGGGCTCTATCTCGGTGGCCATCAGGTGGTTGGCCCTGTCCCAGTCCGGGGCCTGGCGCTTCTCGATCACCTGACCGACCAGCTCTGCAAAGGGGGCTGACATCTCTTCAAAGAGCGTCCAGAGCCCCTTTTGTGCCTCGGTGAAGTTGGCCTCTTGCTGTTTCAGCTCGGCCACCCGCTGCTGGTGAAACTGGTAGTAGTCCCGGTACTTGTCCAGGTACTCCTTCTCCCCCGAGATGAGGAAATCCCGCAGGGCGGAGAGCGCATTGCCCAGGCTGTTGTAGGCATCCCCCACCTGCTTGAGCAGCAGGCGCCTGTCACCGGGCAACGTCGCCTGGGGCGTCGCCACCTCTTCATTGGCAAAAGACTGCAACTGATCGAGGGCCGATTCCGCCAGGGGGCCGGCCTCGAGCAGCATCAGGGTGTGGGCGGGCAGGTTCTCTTCGGTGTGAGCCAGGGCCCACACCTGTGACTGTGTCCCCTTGAAACCCTTGAGTGCCCGGGTCAGGTCGGGGGTGAAACGCTGGCGTTCGATGGCGTGCCAGGCCTCTTCCCACTCCTGTTTGATGCGATCACCCTGTGCCGGATCCTTGCCGAGGATGAGATAGGCCCGCAGGGATGAAACGGTGGCAATCAGGGCTTTCTGGCTCGCCTCGTCCCGCTGCAGGGCGGGCAGGGCCTGGGCCAGCAAGGCATCTTGCGAGCCTTCGATCCGGCCGAGCTGATGATAGACAAGGGCGGAGGAGAGAATGATGAGCAGGTTGATAAAACAGAAGCTCAACAACAACTTGCTTGATATTTTCATGGCCATCCTTGGAATTCGTCGGGCATCCTGCCCGGGATTAGCGTCTGATGAGCGCGGGCAAACGAGCCTGCCAACCCTGATGCCACCCCATCAGCTCCTCGCGGGGCATGGGGCGGGCGGAGAAGAAGCCCTGGCATTGATCGCACCCCAGCTTCGCCAGCAATTGCCAGGTCGCCTCATCTTCGACCCCCTCGGCCACCGATTTCAAGCCCAACTTGCGAGCCAGCTCGATGCTGGACTCGATGATGGCTAGGCGAGAGGGATCTTCATAGCAGCGATCCACGAAGGATCTGTCCAGTTTCAACTCGGTAAAGGGGAGCAGGGCGAGCTGCTGCATGGAGGAGTAGCCGGTCCCGAAATCATCGATGGAGAGACCAAAACCGTACATCCGCAAGCGGGTCAGCACCTCCAGCGACTTGCCGAGATCCTTGACGAAGGCGCTCTCGGTCACTTCGAGGGTGATGAGCTCGGGGTTGATGCTCCAGCGCTGGCAGTGGCTAAGCAGGGTGTTGCACAGATCCCCCTCGATGAGGGAGGTGGTGGAGAGGTTCATCGACAGGTTCAGGGAGAGCCCGGTCTTCTTCCACAGGTGGCCGTCCCGCAGCGCCTTGCCGATGATCACCTCGGTGAGCGGGTCGATGAGCCCGTTGTGCTCCGCCAGCGGGATGAAACGGGCCGGCGAGATGACAATGCTGATCAGTTAAGGATCCATTGACCGATCCTTCTGCTGTAGGACAATCCGGAACCAATCACTGGTTCCGGATTTTTTATGTCTATTGCAAACGATCTGAACGATATTGTTGAGGCATCTGGCGACATGCTGGCTCGGCTGG